>NBLS01000051.1 GCA_002084385.1 Desulfobacteraceae bacterium 4572_19 | reverse complement strand
ACTTTCATTTTTAATTGTGGTAGTTAATTCCGCCATGGAGGGTATATGAAACGTACAGGAACAGTTACAAGGCAGACTGCAGAAACTGAAATTGCATTAACTTTAAATTTAGAGGGCTCAGGATGTGCAAATATAGTTACAGGAATTCCTTTTTTTGATCATATGTTGACTCTTTTTTGTGTACATGGTTTTTTTGATCTTTCCATAGATGCCAAAGGTGATATTGATGTGGATTATCACCATACGGTGGAGGATATCGGGCTTGTTCTTGGTGAAGCTTTAAATAAGGCTCTTGGTGATAGAAAGGGTATTAAACGTTATGGGCATGCAGTAACTCCTATGGATGAAACTTTAAGTGAAGTCTCCATAGACCTTTCAAACAGACCTTTTCTTGTGTATAACCTGCCAAAAAAAATTACATCATCTGGGAAATTTGATGCTTACCTTGCAAAAGAATTTTTCCGTTCATTTGCAGTTAAGGGTGGAATGAATCTTCATATCAATGTTAAATATGGTGAAAATGAGCACCATATTATTGAATCTATATTTAAGGCAATGGGAAGATCTCTTGCACAGGCTGTTTCTTTTAACCCACATATGAAAGGTGTTTTGTCGAGTAAAGGGGCTTTATAAATTAAGATCTCATAACGTAATCCAATTAGACATATCAACGTTTAAAAAGTACAATTTATTACTTCTTCATAAACGGTTATAAAAAAAGATTGACAAGTTTGTAGATGTTTGACAAGTTACGGTTTTATTTTTAAATCTATATTGGGCTTTTAGTAATTTATTATGGTGGAAAATACGTTATGGTGAAATTATTTATGTTACGGTTTTTATATGAAAGTTTCTGAAAAAGCTGTATTATAAAGGCTTTCATTATTTGCTGTGGCAAGATGTATGAAAGTTCTTAAAAATGTTATAAAGACTACTATGTTTTGTTGTGGTGTACTAATTGCCATAGTCAGTTTATATGAAAGTCCGTAGAAACGCTGTATTCTAAAGACTTTCAATGTTAGTTGTGGCGTATTATTCGCCATGGCAAGTTAATAAGAAGTGGAGGAAAATTTTTCTTGTCCGGGTTTATTCCAGAAGAAAAAATTGCAGAGATAATGAATACTGCTGATATTGTAGATATTATATCAGATAGTGTTCTTTTGAAAAAAGCGGGTACAAGTTTTAAGGGGTTGTGCCCTTTTCATTCAGAAAAAACTCCGTCATTTACTGTTAATCCTGAAAAAAAGATGTTTTATTGTTTTGGGTGTGGCACAGGTGGGAATGTTATCTCTTTTCTAATGAAGCAAAATGCCATGACTTTTCCGGAGACTGCAAGGATGCTTGCCGGACGATACGGCATTGAAATTCAAACAGCCAATATGACACCGGAACAAAAAAAACTTATAAATGAAAGAGAGTCTTTACTTGAATTAAATCATGATGTAATGGAATTTTTTCGGTATAATCTTTTAAAAAGTGATAATGGAAGAGTGGCAAGAAGGTATCTTGAAAAACGTGGTATATCAGATGAGGTAGTTAAAAGATTTTGTCTTGGATTTATTCCGGACGGTTGGGAAAATCTTGTAAATTTTATAAAAAAGAAAAAGCTTAAACGAGGTGTTGTAGAAAAATCAGGATTGGTAATAAAAAAAGATAACGGAGGATATTATGATCGCTTTAGAAATAGAATAATATTTCCGATATTTGATATAGGAATGAAAGTAACAGGTTTCGGGGGCAGGGTGATGGATGATTCGTTGCCCAAATATTTAAATTCTCCGGAAACCCAAATATATGCTAAAAGTCGTTCTCTTTATGGTTTACACCTTGCGAAAAACAGATGCAGACAAACAGACGTGGTTTTTATAGTAGAGGGATATTTTGATTTAATTGCACTTTGTCAACACGGTATTGAAAATGTAGTTGCGTCCCTTGGAACTGCCTTAACAGTAGAGCATATAAGAATGCTTAAAGGATACGCATCGAAAATGATATTGGTGTATGATTCTGATACGGCAGGTATAAAAGCTGCAATACGCAGTATTCCTATTTTTGCCAATGAAAATGTTGATGCTCGAATATTGGTATTGCCAGAGGGACATGATCCTGATTCATTTGTTTTTGAATTTGGAATGGATTTGTTCTTAGATAAAGCTGATAAAGCTTTAAGTGCCGTCTCTTTTTTAATTCAGATAGCAATTGATAAACATGGTCTTTCCATGGACGGAAAGGTTCGTATTATTGCAGATATGTTAGAGCCCGTTGCTGCAGTAGCAGATGGTGTTGCCCGTTCCATATATATAAAAGAACTTGCGGAACGTATAGGTGTTGATGAAGTTGCTATATTAAATAAAATTAGAGAAACCATATCTTTGCCGTCTTCATCGAATAGTGTTTGGCAGGCATCGGCTGTTGCAAATACTAATGTAAATGTACCAGTAAAAATTGACAGGATGGAAAAACAGATAGTTTCCATGATGCTTCAATTTCCAGATATTATTCCTGAAATAAGACAACATAAAGTCCTTGATTTTTTTAAAGATGAGTTACTAAAGTCCATTGGAAATAAGCTTCTTGATATAAATTATACCTCTAATCAATCTGATCAAGTTGGTATTTCTTTTATTATGGAGCAATTTGAAAATAATGCTCAAAGGGATATTGTTGCTTTACTTGCTGTTGGGAGTTTTGAATTAATAAGTGAAAAATGGAATTACCATGATTGTGAAAAGGTGATTTCTCACTTTCTTTCTATCCAGCATAAAAATGATGATTCACTAAATCGGAAAATTAAGGCTGCTGAAGAAAACAATGATGATGTTCTTCTTATGCAACTTCTTAGTAAAAAACAAAATCAGGCAAAGACAGTAAGGGCTCATTTAAAAAGTTAAAATGTAATTGTTCACGAACAAGAGATGTGATTTTTCGGTAATCTCACATTTGTAAGGGTTCACAAGTGCCTTATATTCGCATAAACGGCTTAGTATATAATAGTTTTGTCCTATATATGATAAGCTGTTTATGCGGAAGATGAGGTGTTGTGAACGCTTACGTTAAAATGAACCATAGGGAAGTGATTGGAGGCGATTGTTTATGATAGAAGAAACTGATATTGCATCAGAAAAAAAAGAAGTTATTGAATTAAATAAGATTGAAGCATTGATTTCTAAAGGGAAAAAAACAGGTGTTTTGTCTTATGCGGAGATAAATGATGCAATTTCTTGTGAGTTAGAATCGTCAGATCAGTTAGATGAAATACTTATGGTATTTGATGAATTAAATATCAATGTTGTAGATTTGGAAAAAAGTAGCGTAGCTATCAAGCATAACAAACCGATACAAAATAGTAATAGCAATAATGTTAATGTTACGAAGAGTAAGTACCAAAAAATAGAGTGTGTGAAAGTTATAAAAAAACGTAAGAAAAAAAGTGTTGTAAAAAATAGTGAGAGGGATAACTATCAAAATAAGCTGGAAGACGATAAAATAAAAGCTGGTGAATTAAATGATAGCATACTAAAAGATGTTGAGATCAAAGGTGTTAAGTCCAAAGGTGCAAAATCCAAAGATGCTAAATCTAAAGTTACCAAGTTTAAAGACATTAAATCGAAAGAGAGTAAAACAGATGAGGAGAAGAAAGCCAGAGCCAAACAACTCGGTAATGATACAGTTACAGCATCTGCTGAGTTTGGAACTGTAACCGATCCTGTAAAAATGTATTTAAGGGAGATGGGACTTGTTACTCTTTTAAGCAGAGAAGGTGAGATAGAAATTGCGAAAAAAATTGAGGCTGGCGAATTAAAAATATTAAGAATTTTACTTGATACCACACTGACTGTTAACGGAATTTTGTTGTTATCGCAAGTGAATGAAACGGGCAGACTAATGCCTAAATATATTCTTAGAGATAATAGTGAAATAGATGATAATTTTTCTGAAGAAATTTTAAATGAAAGATTTTTATCTACAATTAATGTAATTCGGGATATTCATACAGAAAATATAATCCTTCGGGAACGAAAATTATTTGTTGATAATCCTGACGAATTGCTTGCTATAGAAAAACTAATCACTATTAATTCTGATAAAATATTTGAACATCTGAAATTTTGGCGGCTTGAAGGTAAGATTATCGGTAAAATTGATATGGATATTAAAGCACAAATTATGTGGTTTAATACTATGGATAAGTTGCTTACAAGGTGTGCTGCTCTATTTAGACTTTCTAAGGATAAATTTATTTTAATATTAAATGATACCGAAGGTGTTGAGAAAATAAATAAAAAAATTTCCGGCTTAACCTCTTCGGAGGTTGATTGTTTATTAAATGATTGCAAATTAATTTATATTCAGATTGTCGAAAAACAACAATTACTGCAGGCCAACGTAAAAGATCTGGAAAACTTGATGTCTTTGGTTGGACGCGCTCGTATCAAAACAAAAAAGGCAAAAAGTGAGCTTATACGAGCTAATTTGCGACTTGTTGTAAGTATTGCAAAAAAATATACAAATCGTGGTCTTCAATTTTTAGATTTAATTCAGGAAGGCAACATAGGTCTTATGAAAGCGGTGGAGAAATTTGAATATCAGCGTGGTTATAAATTCAGTACTTATGCAACATGGTGGATTAGGCAGGCGATAACACGGGCTATTGCTGATCAGGCAAGAACAATTCGCATACCGGTTCATATGATTGAAACAATAAACAAGCTTATTCGTACATCAAGATATCTTGTGCAGGAATTTGGGCGGGAACCATTTCCGGAAGAGATAGCAGAGAAGATGGAGATTCCTTTGGACAAGGTAAGGCGTGTATTGAAAATCGCAAGGGAACCTATTTCGCTTGAAACTCCCATAGGTGAGGAGGAAGATAGCCACCTTGGCGATTTTATAGAGGATAAGACTTTTATACTTCCTTCTGATGCTGCTGTAAATATGAATCTTTCTGAACAAACAAGGAAAGTGCTGGCAACTTTAACCCCTCGTGAGGAAAAGGTACTTCGTATGAGATTTGGTATAGGTGAAAAAGCTGATCATACACTTGAAGAAGTTGGTAAGGATTGGGGCCCATAGCTCAGTTTGGCAGAGCCACCGGCTCATAACCGGTCGGTCCCTGGTTCGATTCCAGGTGGGCCCACCAAAGAAAGTTTGCAAGGCTGTTTTTAATGGATTTTTTGTAAGTTTTAAGATTTGGAATACATTTATAGGGTATTATCTATTTGGTGATGTTTTCGTAATAAAAGGCAGTATGCGAATATGATATTAAAACGATATATTCAATTTGTTCACATAAACAGCTTGTCATATATAGGACAACTATTATATGCTAAGCTGTTTATGCGAATATAAGAACTTGTGAACGCTTACAAATGTGAGATTACCGAAAAAATCACATTTCTTGTTCGTTAACGGTTACCATGATTTTAGTTCTAAGGATAATCAATGATTGCAACAGTAGCTGATATTATAAAGATAATGGAAAAAATTGCACCGCCTTCTATTGCAGAAAAATGGGATAATGTTGGACTCCAGGTTGGTAAATTTGATTGGCCGGTGAAAACAGTTCTTGTTTCATTGGACTCTTCGCTTTCTGTTGTTAAAGAAGCTGCAAGTAGTGGAGTTGATATGTTAATTTCCCATCATCCACTAATTTTTAATGGATTAAAAAGAGTTGATTTTGCAACATCTAATGGAGAAATTATAAAAATATCAGCATTAAATTCTTTGGCTGTTTATGCTGCCCATACAAATATGGATAGTGTTAAGGGAGGTTTAAATGACGTACTTGCTGAAAAACTTGGAATAAAAAACTTAAAGGTGTTGGTAAAATCTCCAATAGAAATAAATGGTAATAATGACTTTTCAAATCAGGAAAATGGACTTGGCAGGGTAGGGGAGCTTGAAGAGAGTGTTGCTCTTGATGTTTTTGCAAAAAATATTAAAGAAAAACTTAATATGCAGTATATAAAGATGGCGGGGAAAAAAGGTCTTATGGTAAAAAAGGTCGCTCTATGTACGGGCAGTGGATCAAGCCTTATTAACGATTTTTTTAAGTCAGAAGCACAGGTGTATATTAGTGGTGATATGAGGTATCATGATGCAAGGGATATTGAGGAACGTGGTCTTGGTCTTTTGGATATTGGACATTTTTCTTCTGAACATTTAATTGTAAAGTGTCTATCGGAACGTCTTATACGGGAGATTAAAAATACCGGTTTTGATGTAAATATTAAAAAATGCCAGACTGAAAAAGATCCTTATAATTACATATAATTGCCACGGTAAATAATATGTCACAATAAAAAGTTAAAGTTTTTTTAATACGATTTTTTCAGGGATTTTCATATAACTTACCATGGTGAATAGTACGTCACAACAAAAAATGAGAGTCTGTACAATGTGGCTTTTCTATGGATTTTCATATAAAAAAGATTGGAAAATAATATGCCTAAAATTACAAAGAAAGATTTGAAAACCCTGATTAAACTTCAGGATATTCAAACTGAAATTCAACGGCTGACCAGAATATTAAACTCGGTAGATGGTAAAAAAGCAAAACTTGATTTGGAACTTAAAAAATTTAAAGTTCTTCTTGCTACAAATGAAAATGTTTATAATACACTGAACACGAGAAAAAAAGAGTTGGAAGATGAACATAGGGCAAGTGAATCCCGCATTGAAAAAAGTCGTGAAACTCTTAAGATAATTACGACTAATAAAGAGTATCAGGTGCTTTTAAGAGAGATTGATGATAATACAAAAAAACGTTCAACTATGGAAGACGAACTTCTTTTTTTAATGGAAGAGGTAGAAAAAGCAGAAAAAGCTATTAAAGAGAGGCAAACTGAATTTCTTTTGCTTTCAAAAAGAATAAGTAGTGAAAAAGAGTTGTTGGAATCAAGTTGCATAAATGATAAAGAAGAACTTTCTGATTTCAAAGAGCAGCTGGAAATAGTTGGTAAAAATTTGGATTCCAAGTTAATGAATAGATTTAAAGGAATTGCTGCAAGTTCCAATGGTATTGCAGTTGTTAAAGTTGTAGATTCAGTTTGTACCGGTTGTCATTTAAATGTTCCACCCCAATTAAATATTGAAATTAAACGGGGCGAGAGCTTGATTTTTTGTCATCAGTGTCATAGAATTTTATATTGGAGTGAATAACGGTCGGAGTAAATTAGATGATCGCTGGACCGTATATACTTGTTTTTAAAGTATATACGATCGGGAGGAAAGTCCGAACACCACAGGACATGGTGCTCCATAACGTGGAGTCGCGGTAACGTGAAGGAAAGTGCAACAGAAAGTAAACCGCCTGATATTGGGTTTTATCAAAAAAATGTAAGTTGTTTTTGGTAAACCTGAACTTGTCGGGTAAGGGTGAAACGGTGCGGTAAGAGCGCACCAGTTCTCCGGGTGATCGGGGAAGCTTGGTAAACCCCACCAGGTGCAAGACCAAATAGAGAAGTGCTTGAGGGCTGTCCGTCCGATGCTTCCGGGTAGGTCGCATAAGATGTCGGGCAATCGGCATCGTAGATGAATGATCATCGTCTATTTTAAAAGTAATTTTAATATACAACTATTATATGCTAAGCTGTTTATGCGAATATAAGGCACTTGTGAACGCTTACAAATGTGAAATTACCGAAAAATCACATTTCTTGTTCGTGAACGGTTACTCTTTTATAAGCAGGAATGAAATAATGCAGGAGCTTTTTTTGGATAATAAAAAATATTGTGAAAACACCTTTTCAGACAGAGTTGGTATCTATTCTCATGATTACTTAAAATGCTGTATCTCCATTATGGAATTTGATGAGTCTGGTTATGCTTTTTCAAAAAAACTTTATTCAAAACTTATAGGTGCATCCCAACTTCTTGAAGATTTTCTTGATTTCCATGGAGCAAAAAATAATTCCAAATGGTTTTTTTATCGTGAACTTGCAGCAGCTACTCGTCTTTTAAGTCTTGCGGCTTATAGTCAACAACATGTACTGCATCGTTTTCCATTTTACGGTATTGAAGACGATAGTGATTTCATAAAAGAGAGTAATGCAACGCTCTCTTTTTTAAAGGATAGTCTTTCTGCTGTAGCACCGGCTATTATTAAGGAAGCAGTTAAACTTGGTATTTTTATTCCCCAAAAAGGGTATGCACAGGCTTTTTTCCCGGGGGTAATTACCGAGGATACCCTCAAACCTGATATTGATGATGTAAGTAAGGATCAACAGAAAAAAAATATAGTGAAAATAGCAAGTGAGTTCCTTGTTATTGCAAAAACTTTTGATGAATTTAGATTTTTTGAACCATATGCAATAGATGAGATTATGGCAATGGTGCCAAAAAGTGTTAATGAGGTTAAGATAAGGCGGTTTGAAATGATTGTGCATAATCTTCAATCTGCTTTTGATTCCTATGTAATTCATGGAGGATATCGTATTGGAAACATAAAGTTAAATCAACTTCGCGGTCATTTTTCTGTTGTTTTTCAGTTGCTTCAAATTATGGGCAGATTTCTTCATTATTATGAACGTCATATTCATGAAGTGGGATATAAAACCATATATGTGCAAGTCCAAAAACGTTTAACTGAACTTATAGATCCTGAAATTCTTCTTGATAGAACTATTAATTATGGTTTTTTTTACGCATGTTATTTTCTTTCAACAGGAAAGAAAGTTGCGAGGGAGATATTAAACGATTATATTGAAAGGTCGTCTATACAGGTTCCTATTCCAATGAAAATGGGTTTTCACAGCAGACCGAGTCTTATGGTAGCTAAGGTTGTACAACATTTTGGCGGTCAGGTTGAACTATGTGTAGGCAATGATAAATTTGATGCCAGCAGTGTTTTAGATATTCAGTGGGCAGGAGGCAAGATCAGTAAAGAAAAAATTACTGAAGTTGTTTTTAAAGGAGATTCAAGGGCATTAAATGACCTTAAGTTGCTTGCTGATGTAAATTATGGAGAAGATTCCATAGGTAAGGGCGTTGCTCTTCCCTCAAAACTTGATTACCTTAAATAAAAGTGCTTGTGAATGTAAGCTTCACAATACCTCATCCTCGCATAAACAGTTTGTCATATATAGGACAACTATTATATGACAAGCTGTTTATGCGAATATAAGGCACTTGTGAACCCTTACAAATGTGAGGTTACCGAAAAATCACATTTTTTGTTCGTGAACGGTTACTTGTAAACCCTTATAAAGTTAGAATTACTTAATTTTTATTTTTGTTTATAACTTGCCACGGCGGATAATACGCCACAACAAAAAATGAAAGTCTTTGCAATATTGTTTTTTTATGAACTTTCATATAAAACGGTCATTAAATGAATTATGCTATTATAACAGCTGGTGGCAAAGGAAAAAGAATGAAGTCGGCTGTAAGCAAGCAATATCTTTTGCTTGCCGGAATTCCTATCTTAACTCGCACACTACAGGTTTTTGATCAGTGTAATCAAATTGATAAAATTATTCTTGTAATCCCTGAAAATGATTTTGATTTTTGTCAAAAAACAGTTATTTCACCATTTAATTTTAATAAAGAGATTATATTTGTTTCAGGAGGTGTGGAACGGCAAAATTCTGTTTACAATGGCCTTTTGTATATAAATAATAAAGACAAATCTTTAAATGAAAAAATTATTTTAATACATGATGCAGTTCGTCCTTTTGTAACTGTCGAACAAATATGTAGAACCATAGATACTGCAAAAAAAGATGGTTCGTGTATTCTGGCAATTCCAGTTTTTGATACCATAAAGAGTGTGGACAGAAACGATTTTATTAAAACAACTATTTGTCGCGATAAAATATGGCTTGCCCAAACCCCCCAGACTTTTCAATATAATCTTATTTTAAATGCCCATCGTTATGCTGTCTCCAAAGGATTTATCGGAACAGATGACGCTTCTATTGTGGAGTTTTACAATGGAGCAACTGACTTAAATCAAAAACAAAATTTAGCAGTTAAATTAATAAAGGGAAGCAGAAATAATATAAAAATTACAACCATGGAAGATTTTGAGTTGGCAAGGGTTATTGTAGCCTTTGTCATATATAGGACAACTATTATATGCCAAGCTGTTTATGCGAATATAAGGCACTTGTGAACGCTTACAAATGTGAGATTACCGAAAAATCATATTTCTTGGTCGTGAACGGTTACCTGTAATTAAATGAGGGGAAAATATGAAAATTTATCTTAAAGAAAAAATTGGTAATAATAAGGAGTTGACATGATAGATTCGGTAATCTTAAAATTGGTAAAAATCCTACAAAACTTCATAACTCCTATTTTATTTTAAAATGGGATTTTTCCTGTATTGATACAACGGGCAGTGTTGAACAACTTAAACGTGCATTGTTTGATCATATTAATTCCCGTATTAAAGGTTTTTTATTGTATTATAGGGATTATAATTTACCATCTGTGGAGGTGGACAAGGATAATTGTATTAATTCCATTAATTCCTTAATAAATTCAGTACGAATGACTCCATACCCTATTTATCTTTTAATTGACGAGTATGATAATTTTGCAAATACATTAATGATGGGAGTGCAAAGTCAAGAAAATAAAACTGATAAAAGATATGATGCTCTTGTTTA
>NBLS01000050.1 GCA_002084385.1 Desulfobacteraceae bacterium 4572_19 | reverse complement strand
CAAATAGCATCCACGGAATAATCAAAATAAAAAAAATCATTAACCATCATTATCAAGAATCTCTTCAAAAACAGCTATTTTATTAAATAACGCATCACAATCAGGAACAGATTTTAAAAATTCTGAAAAAGAGTGATCCCGTACACAAAAAGCCAGTCTTGAAAGCAAATGAAGATGCACTTTCACCGAGGAGCTTAAAAGGATAAACAAAACCGATACGGGAAGATCATCCACGGCATCAAAATCTATTGGCTTTTCAAGAAAGCATGTAACTATTACAGGATTGGTTGAAAATTCCTCAACAGGAGTTCGGGGGTGTGGAATTGCAACACCCTTTCCAACACCTGTTGATGTAAGATTTTCCCTGGCAAGAAGCTTGTGAAACAACTGTTCACGACTTTGTTTAGAAATATTTATACCTTCAACTGCGGATTTAAAAACACTTTTAACATTATCACCCTGAACTTTATACTGAACTTTCCCACGTTCCATAGCGACAAGAAGACTCTCATTTTTCAACTCAGTTTTCTGTTTATTTTTTTTTTCAGATAAAACAAATTTTCTATTATTTTTTTTTGCCCATTTTTCAAGTTCATTTTGATTAAACGAGGCATATATACCACTTTTATGGACGGGAATACGTCCTTGTCGTATCCAACGTTCAATTGTACTTATGGGAAGATCGAGACCTACAGCAACATCATTTACAGAATACTTCATTATTTTTTCATTATCCTTTGGTGCCATCAAACGACTCTACAATATTTTCTCTTTCATACCTAATCTCCACTCTTCTATTTTTTGACCTTCCCTTTGCGGTATCATTAGTTGCAACAGGACGATATTGTGCAAATCCTTCAGCAGAAAGTAGATTGGGACTAATCCCCCGTTTTATTAAATATCTAACAACTGCACTGGCTCTACTCGTAGAAAGCTCCCAATTAGATGGAAATTTTTCAGAATGGATAGGAATATTATCTGTATATCCTGCAACTACTACCGGATAATTAAACTGAATAAGAATTTTAGAAACCTGTTTTACAATTCCCTTTCCCCTTGGAGACATTTCGGCAGAGCCTGCATCAAAAAGAGATTCATCGGTTAATGTAATTATAGCTCCCTCTTCTGTATCATGAACCCTTACCATTCCGCCTAACATATTAAACATTATAAGTTCCCGAACTGTTGAAACAATCTCTTCAACTTCCTTTTGAACAAGCCCTCCTAACTCATCAACAGCTTCGGTTTCATCTTTCTTTTTTGATTCTTCAGAAGAGATTGACTTCATAACAAGCCCCTCTCTCGTTCCGGCCTCGGGCACAGACTGAACACCAAGAGCACTTCTTAAAGATTTTACAATCTCTTTAAAAGTCTCCTGTTGTATAGTACTCATGGCAAACATTAATACAAAAAAACACATTAACAAAGTTACAAGATCAGAAAATGTACACATCCATTCCGGAGCACCACCGCCTCCTTCTTCAGGCGGTGGAGGGGGTGGACTCAATACTGCATCTCCATCACTTTCATCTTCTTCAGCCATATTATTTACTCCTTACCTTCATCGCTTGTCGCACCGGCAGGAAGATACACATTAAGCTTGTCTTCCATAAGACGAGGATGTTCCCCTTCACGAATTGAAACAACACCTTCAAAAATTATAGTCATATTTTTTATCTCTTCATCACTACGAAGTTTTAACTTATCACACATAGGAATAAAAAAAAGATTAGCAAGAAGAGCCCCATAAAAAGTTGTAATCATGGCCACAGCCATTTTAGGACCAATGGTAGAAGGGTCATCAAGATTTGCCAGCATCTGAACAAGACCAATAAGCGTACCAACCATTCCAAAAGCCGGAGCGTAAGATCCCATAGCCGCAAATATTGATGCTCCTATCTTATGATTTTCCCGTGTAACTTCCATTCTTTTCTGCATAATAGCTGCAATATCCGCAGTTTTAATACCATCTACGGTCATTTGAAGAGCGGATGAAAGATAAGGATCGTTAGTATTTTTAATATCCCCTTCAATGGAGAGCAACCCTCCCTTTCTTGCTTTATTAGATAATTCAACAAGATTATTAATAATATCTTCAGGTTTTTCAATCTTGAAAATAAAAATTTTCATGCCATTGGCAACTACTTTTAAAAAATCATTAAGCGGAAATGCAATTAAGGTAGCAGCAAGTGTTCCTCCTATAACGACCATAACTGATGGTGCATTCCAGAAAAGCATAAGACTGCTTCCTAACAAGATACCTGCTGCAACAAAACCAAGTCCTGAAATAACACCAATAATCGAAGCTAAATCCATATTAACCTACCTTTAACCATCCATATCCGTTATAAAAACCATTTCCTTTAAAGGATCAACTTTATCATACTGAAGAATTCTATTTAAGGACTCTTCCGACAATATAGTACCTTCAGGTAACAACATCGCACCATGTATTGTAAATATTGCTGCTGCAAGTTTCATGCCCTGTTTAAGTGCATAAAGATTAATCTCAACTGTTCTATCTGATATCTGCTCGGGATACCTGTTTATATACCTTCTTAATTGATAAACAATATTTGCATCAAATTTACTACCAACTTCCCTATCAATCATCTTTAATACATCGGCAACAGAAAATTTTCTTTTTCTGTATGCTAAAGTATCAAAAAAATTTGCCACGGAAATAATGCGGGAACCTATTGGAATTTTTCTACGTTTAAATCCGTCAGGATACCCTGTTCCGTCTGCATGTTCATGAATATGCCTTATAATTTTTGCCACATCTTCAAATCCGGTAATAATTTCTAAAAGTGCTGAACCTTTCACCGGATGTTGTATTACTCCTTCCATCATTTTCGGAGCAAAATCATTTATACACTCCTCCATTTGAACTTCCGGTAACAACAACAATCCCGCCTCATGCAAAAGAGCTGCAGTTTGAATATTATCAATATCTTTAGAAGAAAGTTTTTGCTCCCGTGCAATAAAAACAGCTATTTCCGCAACTTTTTTTGAATGTTCCCGATGAAGCCCACCTCTTGAAGTAATAATTTCTGTTAAGACCGAAACCAGAGATTGACGATTATTATGATAAAATTTATTTAATTCTACAAGTTCTTTGTTCTTTTCTTCCCTCTCTTTAACCATTAAAGTTATTTGTTTAAGGGAATTATATAGTAACTCTTTTTCTTTTGAAAGTGTTCTTGATAAATCCTTATATCGAACTTTATAATCATCAAGATAGTGCAACACTTTTTCATATTTGGTACTCAATTTATCAATCATATCCCGATTGCTGAGCATTCTAACAAAAAGCTTAATTTTAGACGCAATTACTGCTTTACCAACAGGCAAGAACACAATATCATCCACACCTGCTTTATATCCTTTTTGCCAAATACTATCATCGTGTTTATTAGATAAGAGCAAAAAAATCAAATCGGATGTCAAGGAATTATTTCTTATATCTTCACAAAATAAAATTCCATCATCCCCATTTGTATCAAGGTGACAAATAATAATATGGGGAATTAATTTTCTAACAGTTTTTAAACCTTGGGCAACATCTTGTACCACCTTAAATACAAAGATATCATCAGCAAGACAGTAGCTAAACAACTCAATAATTTCAGGTTTCCTACTTACTAAAAGAATTTTTATTTTTTCTGATATTTTATTTTTACCCATTAGAATTTATTTTTGTAACCGTTCACAAGTGCCACCACAACAAAAAATGAAAGTCTGTACAATGTGGTTTTTCTATGGACTTTCATATAAAAATTACCATAATGAATATTACGCTAAAAATTAAACACGAAACTGTTTTAATATTTTCCGGGAGTTAAGTTGGTAATCGCACCTGTTGAAAGATTTAATATAAAAATAGAAAAGACACCATCACCATCTAAATCACCTCTTGCTGTAATAGTATCCTTGCCATCACAAGAGTACGCATAATAAACATCACCCGAAGGTCTAAAACCAATTTTATCAAAACCATCTATTGAATCCGGCCATTTTCTTTTTTTTACCGTTGGGTCTCCAGCCGGTGTCGCTACACATTTAACGTACTCATCATTTTCAGCCATATAGGTAACCTGCCCCATTTTAATTGCTCCGAGATTTATTTTTGCTTCGGCAGATTTTGCTTTAAGCTGGTAAATCTGATATTTCGGGACTGCAATTGCAACAAGAACACCAATTATGGCAACAACTATCATAAGCTCTATAAGCGTAAAACCTTTTGAATTTATATTTTTAAATTTTATACTCATTACCAATACCAATACTTCCTCAGTGGAATTAATTATAATACAACATTTCTTGTTCGTGAACGGTTATAAAAAATTAAACCCTGCAATTTATCAAAGTATAGACCGTCAAATAATTACTTTCACAAAACTGTAAGCGTACAACGAAGTAAAATTATTATGAGACGGTCTGTAAAACTTCTCCTATAAATCTACTATTCCTTTTTACTACTAATTTCAATAATGCCTTTATTTTTTTCAAATATCGCTTTCCCGATACCCTTTACCTTGGTAATATCGTTAGGAGTTTTAAATTGTGAGGTTTTTTCCCTGTACTCAACTATTCGTTTAGCAAGGCTCTCCCCTACCCCTTTAAGCTGGGTCAACTCTTTTACGGTGGCAGTATTAATGTTTACTTTCTGAACTTCCATTGCAAAAGATGCCGTTGTGATCATAAAGAGCAATGAAATAAAAATTGAAATAAAAATAAAAACTGGTGCTTTACTTACTTTAAACATAATTTCCTCCATTAAAAAAAGTTACTAATACATCAAATATAGACCGCCACATAAATAATTTCACTTCGTTGTACGCTCATCGCAGTATTTCAATACAACATCTTGCTACGCCTTATGCCAAATCTTAAAACCCGGTAATTATGGCTCACTAACAAAAACAGTATTCCTACGCTTTCACAACATAACCAAGTTAAGGTACACCAAACGCCCAATAAATAAATTTATTGTTTGATAAACCCTTATACAACAATCTGATAAGTGCCTTTCACAACGACCGACACCCGATATATTATATTAAAATTAGACCTAATATAATTGTTAAAAACAATTCAGTCAATCATTTTATATAAACGTCCCTGAAAAAGCTGTATTAAAAAAAACTTTTACTTTTGATTGTGGCGTACTATCTGCCATGGCGGTTACATAAAAGTCTCCATAAAATGCTATATTAAAAAGACCTTCATTTTTCGTTATGGCAAATTATTGGTAAATTATCATAAACAATCTTGCCATCAACTATAGTCATCACAGCTTTTCCTTTTAATTCCATCCCTTCAAACGGTGTATTTTGACTAAGGGAACAAAATTTTG
>NBLS01000049.1 GCA_002084385.1 Desulfobacteraceae bacterium 4572_19 | reverse complement strand
TAAGATTTATCGGAAGATACATAGAAAAGCTTTATTATAAATAATTTTCATTTTTCGTGTGGCATATTATCCACCATAACAAACTCTCTATAAAAGTTTATTTAATTTAAAAATATTTTTATATGCAATTTAATAGTATAATATGGAGTGGAAATAATTTATTTAACGTAGGACTTGCATCACCAAAAACCCTAATAAATATTCATCCCTTATGGACAAATGAATTAATTCCTTTATCACAATGGCAAGAGTATAAAAAACTACAAACAAATGATGGTTTAAACCTGCGGGCATGGTGCAAAAAAGCAACTTCCCATATTAAATCAAAAATTATTGTGTGTGGACAATGCAATTCAACCATGATGGTTTGCAGATCTTTTCTTGAAAAAGATGTTTTATCCACATGGGATTGTATTTTATCGGTTTCCCAAAATAAAGGCCATGGACAGTATGGGAGAAACTGGCACTCGCCGCCAGGAAATATTTATGCCTCCTTTGTATTTCCGTCCTCTTTTGCTGTTAGCAATAAATCAGAACAGTTATCTTGGTCTAAAATAACATCTCTTCTTGTGGGATACGCAATTTCCCAAGCTTTTGAAAATATTAAAATACCTGTAAAATTAAAATGGCCAAATGATCTTATACTTAACGGATATAAAGTAGGCGGTATTCTTGTGGAAGAGAAAAACGATGTTCCAATTATCGGAATTGGAATAAACTTAGATTCCGCTCCGTTACAAAAAGAACTTTTTAGAAAAAATTATGTTATGCCTGCAACAGCACTTAATCTTGTCGGATTTAATTTTACCCCCCTTACTTTTTGGGAAAAAATTTATTCTGATTCAATTAAAATTATAAAAAAAACTGTTGAGTTATATTCTGTATCAAAATTACTTGAAGTATTATCTCAAACAATGTTATGGGGTGGAGAAGAGGTTATGGTTATTCTTCCATGCGAGGTTCCATTTAAAGCACAAATAAAAGGAATTGCTAACGATGGAGGTCTTATTCTCCAATCTAAAACAGGTAAAAGAGTTATCTATTCGGGGAGTGTATTTTCACCAACTTAAGGAATAAAAAAAACATGAAAACAAAATCGTTTGAACAGTTTCAAGAAGAGATTAAAGATAAGGCAATATTAATTGCAAACAGAGGCATTCCTGCCCGACGAATTAGCAGAGCAATTTCAGAAGTTTCAGATTGTACAGCAGTGATTACTGTAACTGATGTAGATAAAACATCTCCAGCTGCAACCGGAGCACAAGAACTTCTTTTGCTCGGAGAAGATCCGAATTCATATCTTGATCTTGATCTTATAATAAAAAAAGCTGTCGATAGAGGTATTGTAGGTATTCATCCAGGATGGGGCTTTGGTGCAGAAGATTATAGTTTTCCATCTAAATGTCAAAAAGCTGGTATTACATTTATCGGGCCTGATCCCGAAGCCATGCGTCTTCTTGGTAATAAAGTGGAGGTAAGAAAACTTGCGGACAAGTTACAAATTCCCGTTGTCCCCGGTTCAATGGGTGCTGTAACAATTGATGAAGCTTATAAAACAGCAAAAGAGATAGGATTTCCTGTAATGCTAAAATCCGAAGGTGGTGGAGGCGGTAGAGGTATTTATGAAATTTATAACGAAGCCGACCTTAAATCTTCCTTTAACAAAGCATCTGCATTTGCCCAGGCATCTTTTGGAAATCCAAGACTTTTTGTAGAGCGTTTGCTAACTTCGGTAAGACATATAGAAATTCAAGTAATTGCAGATAAATATGGAAATGTTTTTGCCTTTGATGAAAGGGATTGTACAGTTCAAAGAAATCACCAAAAACTTATTGAAATCACCCCTTCCCCGTGGAAGGGTATGACTGAAAAACTTCGAAATAAACTTAAAGAGTATTCAAGAAAGTTAATAACCGAAGTTGGCTATCACAGCCTTGCCACTGTTGAGTTTTTAATTGATCAGGACGGTTCACCCTACTTAATTGAAGTTAATACTCGCTTGCAGGTTGAACATGGAATAACTGAATGCAGGTATGGCATTGATCTTGTGGAGGAGCAGATAGCAGTATCATTCGGCTCAACCCTTAGATTGAATGAAGAGAATACAAAACCCCATCAACATGCAATTCAAGTTCGGGTAAACTGTGAAGATCCCAAGGATAATTTTTCACCTAATGCCGGTAGAATAACCCGATATATCTCACCTGGTGGTCAGGGTGTAAGAAATGATTCCTGTATTACAGCAGGGTATAATTTCCCTTCTCAATATGACTCGGCGGCACTTCTATTAATTACTTATGGTAATTCATGGCAAAAAGCCGTCAGGCTGATGAATCGTGCTTTAAGAGAGTGTATGATAAACGGAGTTAAAACCACACTTGCCTTTCACAGGCAGGTTGTAAAACATCCCGATTTTATTTCCGGTGATTATAATACCAAGTTTATAGAAAAAAATCCGGAACTTATGACCTATATAGATAGGCCTCCGGAACCTTTAAGACTATCAAGATTAATTTCAGATATTTCTGTAAAGGGATATAACGAATATATTCAGTTAGATCGTTACAGGGGCAGGACAGATAAAAGACTTGGTAAATTTCAACTTGCAAAACCTGTTCTTGCAGATACAAATTTTATCTCTTCTTATCCAAAAAAAGATAGGGCAGCAACTTTGGATTTTATCAGAGAGAGTGATTATATACATTTCACGGATACAACAGCAAGGGATCAAACCCAATCAAACAGCGGAAATCGTTTTCGACTTGCCGAAGATAAAATTATTGGTCCATATCTTGATAAATGCGGATTTTTTTCCATTGAAAACGGAGGCGGAGCACACTTTCATGTGGCAATGCTTGCTAATATGACATATCCATTTGAGGAGGCAAGACAGTGGAATGAATTTGCCCCCCAAACCATGAAGCAAATTCTTGTTAGATCAACTAATCTCCTTGGTTATAAGCCCCAACCTCGTAATTTAATGTATAAAACAGGGGAGTTAATCTGCGAACATTATGATATTATACGTTGTTTTGATTTTTTAAATCATATGGAAAATATGAGACCATTTGCGGACGTTGTAATGAACTCCGCAAAAAATATCTTTGAACCTGCAATATCCATCTCATGGGCAGAAGGATTTGACGTAAAACATTATGTTAATGTCGCAAAAAACATTCTTGCCATGACAGCTGATGTTGCAGGAATGTCTGAAAAAGAGGTGTCAAAAGTAATTATATTAGGTCTTAAAGATATGGCAGGTGTCTGCCCCCCAAGATTTATAAAAGAACTTGTGGAAACACTTCGTAAAACTTTTCCTGAGCTTGTATTGCATTACCATAGACACTGTACTGACGGTCTTTTTGTACCAGCTGTGGGAGCTGCCGCACAAGCTGGTGCACATATTGTAGATACAGCATTAGGAGCTTCGGTTCGCTGGTATGGTCAAGGTGATGTTCTTGCAACAGCGTCTTATATGGAAAATGAACTTAACCTTAAAACCAATCTTGATAAAAAAATGATAGGAAGTTGCAATTTTGTTCTTAAACAAATTATGCCGTATTACGATAAATATACCGCACCATTTTTTCAAGGAACCGACTTTGAAGTTATAAAACATGGTATGCCGGGTGGAGCAACATCATCATCCCAGGAAGGTGCAATGAAACAGGGATATATCCATCTTCTTCCATATATGCTTAAATTTTTGGAAGGCTTTAGAAAAATAGTAAAATATCACGATGTAACACCCGGTTCTCAAATTACGTGGAATCTCTCTTTTCTTACAACGGTAGGGGCTTATAAACGTGGCGGAGAAGCAAGGGTTAAAAAGCTTCTTAAAATACTTGAAAAAGTTACAGAACTTCCAGAAGATAAACTTTCCAACGAAATAAAAAAAGCAAGGCTGGAGCTTTACAGTTACAGTAACGATGCCTTTAAAGATCTTATTGTGGGCAAGTTTGGTAAACTTCCACTTGGTTTTCCACCAGACTGGGTTTACGAAAGTGCTTTTAATGAAAATTTTAAAAAAGCGATTGAAAACAGAACCGAAGACTCTCCACTTCTAACATTAGAAGACGTTGATTTTGATGATGCATTAGAAACGCTAACAACACAAATAGGGCATAAGCCTACAAATGAAGAGTTAATTCTTTTTCTTAACCATCCTGTAGATGCTGTAAAAACAATAAAATTTCGAGAAACTTTTGGCAATCCCAATCAGGTTCCTTTAGATGTCTGGTTTGAAGGTGTTGAAAAAGGAGATGTTGTTACATTTGACGACTCAACCGGAAAACCTCATAAACTTAGAATTCTTGAATTTTCAGAACCGGACGAAGATGGAAATAGTGTTGTTCGATACCTTCTTGATTCTGAAATTTTTAATTATCAGGTTAAGGTTAGTAAAGCCACAGGTATTGGTGCATCAACATTAGAGATGGCAGATACATCCAATTTATACCATATTGCATCACCTTCAAATGGTGACTTATGGATAATGTATGTGGAAGAAGGCGATATAATTAAAAAAGGTACGGAACTATTTAATATTTCCATTATGAAACAGGAAAAATCTGTTACGGCTCCAATGGACAGCAGGGTAAAAAGAGTTGTAAAAACAGCAAACTATCAGGAGACTAAAAAAATGGTTCCTGTTCGGGATGGTGAGTTGTTGGTAGAGTTAGAACCTGTTCCTACAGATAAATAAGGGAGGTTTTTTTATGAAAATTCATGAATATCAGGCAAAGGAATTATTTAAAAAATATAGTATTCCGATACCTGAAGGCGGTGTTGCTTTTACCGTTGCAGAAGCCCAAAAAATTTCTAATAACCTTGGAGAATATCCTGTTGTTGTTAAAGCTCAAATTCATGCAGGAGGGCGTGGTAAGGGCGGTGGTGTAAAACTTGCAAAATCTTTTGATGAAGTTGGCAAAGTTGCTAATGAAATTATTGGAATGAACCTTGTAACACATCAGACAGGAAAAGAAGGTCGGCTTGTAAAAAAGGTTCTTGTGGAGCAAGGATTAGATATTGCAAACGAGCTATACCTTAGCATTTTACCGGACAGACAAACCGCTGAAATTGTTATTATGGCAAGTCTGGCAGGTGGTATGGATATTGAAAAAGTCGCTTTAGAAACTCCTGAAAAAATAATAAAAATTCATATTGATCCCTTACTTGGCATTCAAGAGTTTCATTTGCGAGAAGCTGTTTTCGGATTAGATATTCCAACAATCTTTATAGACTATTTGTTGAATATGATTGCTCTCTTCTTGAAATAAATCCCTTGGTATTAACATCCGATAATCGGGTAGTTGCCCTTGATGCCAAAATGGATGTAGATAGTAATGCACTTTTTCGTCATAACGATATTCTTAAATACCGTGATCGTAATGAAGAAGATCCGTTTGAGGTTGAAGCATCTGAATTTAACTTAAATTATATTAACTTAAATGGAAATGTTGGAAATATTGTAAATGGTGCAGGTCTTGCCATGGCCACCATGGATAT
>NBLS01000048.1 GCA_002084385.1 Desulfobacteraceae bacterium 4572_19 | reverse complement strand
CCTGACCATTTTACCAGGTTTTGTTTTTTAACATCAACTAATCTTCTCCTGTCTAAAAGATCGTTAAGAGAAGAAACGGCTATTATTTCAAGTTTTCTTTTTGGATAAAGTGAATTGAGTTCAGCTAATTTAGATTTGGCTGCATTTTTATCTTCTGCCGGTAAGATGAATTTTTCAATGTTCGAGTAAAAAACTGTTTCAACTTTTTTCTTTATCACATCACCTGATACTGAAATTAATTCTCCCTTTTCATTAATCCCGCCGGTAAGTGCAATATTATTTTTTAATGATATAACTTCTCTCGTTTCATAGTACTGCAGCAAAGTTTGTATAAATCCAATTGTAAGTGCAGCACCCAATGAATACCCTTCATAATTGGCGTACTTTTTCTTAAACTTGATGATAATTTCCAACGGTTGGTTTTTAAGTTTTTTATAATCCTGAACAATCGCAGCTGCAAGTTTCCAGGAAACTTCCAGCTGATTTTTTAATTTTTCATCAAGTTCTATCTGACTCGGAATTACAATAAATTCATTTTTGTTAAGCTTGTTATTGTGTTTAATTGTAATTGCAACATTATCAAGCAATCCTAAATCATTATCCATACTCCCCTTCTCAAGTACTGGAAATATTAAACCGTGCCCATCAGAGCTAAGAATGTTACTGCCGTTAAGAATATTCTTTAACTCCTGAACCTGATTTTTCATAGCAGTCCTAACCTTCTTCAAACCATCATCATATTCTTTGAATAATTCCGATTGAATAACTTCATCTAATTGTTTAATAATTCCCTCAGTGATGAACGGATTTACCCCGAAAGGATCAAACTGATTGAGGCAGGACAAGTACTCCGGTATCAAATCCGTTACAAATGCAGAGAAGATATTGAAATCATTAAAACTTATTACTTTATCAAGAATTTTTTTTATTGCAAGGAGAGAGTATCGGGAGGATTTTTCAAGAGCTAAATAATCTAATAGCTTATTCTTTTCTGTGTCAATTTGAATTACGTTCATTTACATTGTAAATGTATGTTAAATAATGCTATAAAATAATTAAAATTATAAACAAATCCCTGCATAATCTAGTAAGCTATAAAACTATTCTCCCTGATTGAGAACTTTCCATTCTCATTATTATACACTACTAACGAGATTTCAGAGATTTTATTATTTGAATTTTTGTAAAAATATAAATTCTTGAACTACATCTCATATATACTAACATAAATATACGAGTGTGAATTGATTGGTTCTTAAATCACTTTCATTCGATATTTAATAACCTTAATTATTAAACAGAGAGGGAGCTATGAAAAAGGTTATATTTTTTATTTTACTTATGCTTTTGTTCATTGTAACTATTAAAATTTCCATCTGCCAATCATTGGTGGTTCATACCGCAGATGGGACTACTCATCAATTTTCTATAGCTGAAATTAATAGCATCACCTTTCCCACAGGTAATACACAAAACTTATGGATCGTAACGACTGAGGCTTATCCTGAAACCGCAAACTTAGATTCAATTGTAATAGCAACATTTGGACCAAATTACCGGGTTGCAGACTGGAATGATTTGGTAGATTACAGTTTAACACATTCAATAGAAGAGTGGGCTGATAGTATAGGAATGCAAAACGGTGATGGTGATTATTATATTACTCGGGATGGAAATCATTTTTGGAATAAAACAAATAGACATTATTATATTGCGAGACATGATCATATAGTCCCACCAAATTTTCTCGTTCATGCTCATATAGACAACCATTTTATTGACTTAGGTTCCTGGTATAATCTGATGAAACGTATTTTATGCATTAGGACAGATTATAGTCTTAAATAATTTGCACAAGTGTTATAAAATAAATAAAGAAAGTTTGTCATATTAAAAAATATGTCAATCGGGTATAAGATTTAATTGAAAGGAATATAGGATGTTAATACGTTATTTTTTAATACTATTACTTTTTTTATCATTCAATGCTTCTTCTCAAACCTATAATATGAATATAAATTTAAGTGACGGAAGCATTGTATCATATTCAGTGCAAGAAATTCAAGAAATTACCTTTGATGGAATAACTAATATTGAGGATGCCAAACACATACAGAACATCATTAATACTTTTAAGTTATTTCAAAATTATCCCAATCCATTTAACCCGTCAACAACAATAAGATATTCAGTTCCACAAATTTCTAATGTAGTAATTAGAGTTTTCGATTTATTAGGAAGAGAAGTTGCAATATTGGTTAACAAAGTAAAACCAGCAGGTTGTTATGAGATAAAATTAAACGGAACAGCATTACCAAGCGGAGTATATTTTTATCAATTACGTGCCGGCAGTTTTATTGATGTGAAAAAGATGATATTGCTGAAATAGTATCATATGATACCCAAGGAAGGGTAAAACAAAGTTAATGGTCAGCCGGTAATAAATCAACATACTGGCTGACTACAGATTTAGACAAACGAGTAACAAGAGAAATAGTATTTAAGTCATCAAACTTTGATGAAAGCAGTTTAACTGCTTCAAAGTCACGGATGTAACGTTCAACAGCATCCTTAGAGTGATTAGTTCTTTGACAAATTGTAGGGACAAGATAACCATTGAGGTAATCTGAGATAATTTCTTTTTTATGAGTCTGACCTCTGCCAATCAGTTGGATGTTGCCTCTTGTAGGTAAAGATCTTCCATAAAGAGATTGATATTCGCGAACATAGTTACCAGCAGTAAACTCATTAACACAGAGTAGTACAGCAAGGTCAAGCTGAGATAGCAAAGCACCTTGTTCATAAGCTTGCTGGGTCCAACGTTCAACTCTTTTAAGCCTAAGCTCTCTATGATGCAGTGGTTTCTTCATATCCTCAATATCGCTGTCGGAGATAATATCAAGGACGACAGGTTTAAGAGCAGTTTGATAGATAGATTTCCCCTTAGCAGGTAATTCATTAACAGGCACAGCGTGCCATACCATCTGCCCTGGTTTAAGGAAAGAGTTATCTGTGTAACGATAATAATTATCAACCACATTAAGGATATCATCAACAATGGCAGAAGCAGTAACATTGCCTTTATCATAACCATAATGATTAAGGAAGCGATCTACGAGTATCTTCTTTAGTGATTTACCTTTGATGCGATGATAGCGGCGTTCGGCAATAGATTCTTTGGAATGGTCTCGGGTATCTCTGGGAATAAACTTTAAGTTTTTATTAATCATATTGTTTATTTCCTCTGTTTCGAGCTTTTTTTTGAAGAAAGAATGAACAGAGCTTTAAGGCGGTCGTTATCTTCCTTGGAATAGTTTTTATACAGGTTGAGATACTCACCGATAAGCCGATTGGAGAAACCAGTGGAGATACGGATCTGATCTAAGGAAAAGTTTTTCATATTAAGAAGAACAATTTTGCAGAAGTCTTGTATGTAACGTTTAACAGCAGTCTCGGAATGGTGAGTACGTTTTTCAATCTCGCTGAACTGATACCCTGAAAGATATAATTCAAGGATTTGCGTTTTGTGAGTAGTACCACGGCCCATATCGTGTCTCCAACCACGAGAAGGAATAGTAAGCCCTTGCCGCCGAAGAAAAGCAATATCCCTTTTGATAGTTATAACCGAACTGGTAAGGATAAAGGCAATATCTTCATAAGATAGAAGAGCCCCTTGTTCAATAGCTTCTTTTGTAATACGAAGCAGACGATGCTGTCTAAGCCCTGAAAGCCCGTTTTTCTTATAAACAGAAAGATCCTCATCCGGGTTATGCAGAGTAAGCTTCACAGATTTTTTACGACAGAGCTGCACAGGTTTACCGGCGGGCTCACGGTCATCAACAGCAAGATAATGTACCTGACCGGAAGTAAGTTCTAACTGAACGTGTTCGGTAAAGTAATGCTTAATCTGGTTGAAATAAGCTTCGGCAAGGATAGGAGTAAGGTTAAAATCCCTGGCAATATTGTTAATAATAGAGTTTTTTACTGATTTAGATTTTAATCTATCAGCAAAACTATTTGTAGAAATCATGATACCTCCGAAAGATTTATTATTTAAGTTAATTAAATCTTCGCTTAGGTATCATATGATACTAACTATAAATAATGATGAAGTAAGGAGGCAAACATCGATGGAGGAAAGGCGATCTGTTATGGTCGCCTTTTTCTTTAAATAAGAAATTCAGAGTAAAAAAATAAGAACCCCCATCATTCTAAAAACAAATACTTTTGTTTATTTTATATTTACAAAGCAAATATAATTCTATTCGGAGTACATCGTTTGAAAAACTATCTCTATCGCAGTATAATAATTGCATTAGCATTTTTATTCATCGTCCCTTCACATTCTCAATCAGAAATAGATTCATTAAAGCAAATTGAATACAAGGAGATATCTGAACAAATTGTATCATCCGCCCTTAAAGAAAGAAAAGGTTACGAAGCACTTAAAAACTTGTGCAGAATTGGTCCACGATTAAGCGGCTCAAGGAATTCGTTAATTGCAATTAATTGGGCAAAAAATAAAATGATTGAGCTGGGATTTGATTCTGTCTGGCTGCAACCGGTTATGGTTCCACATTGGGAAAGAGGTAAAGTTGAACAGGCGGTAATATTTAATTCTAAAAATTTTAACGGAATTAAGTTGCATATTTCAGCACTTGGCGGAAGCATAGGCACTCCACCCGAAGGAATTGCAGGCAGAATTCTCGAAGTTCAAAATTTTGAGGAATTGAAGGAAAAAAGGGACAGTGCTAAAGGAAAGATCGTATTCTTTAACAGACCGCTCGACCAATCATTGCTAAATACTTTTCGAGGTTACGGTGGTGCGGTAAATCAGAGGGTTTATGGTGCAATTGAAGCTGCAAAGTATGGTGCAGTCGGAGTTATAATTCGTTCAGTAACTACCAAATATGATACCGTACCGCACACAGGTGTAATGTTTTATGTTGACAGTCTTCCGAAAATTCCCTCGGTAGCTGCGGGATATCTGGATGCGGATTTTCTATCCCGAATAATTAAAGAAGATCCAAATCTTAAACTAAATTTGCTACTCAATTGTACAACTTTGCCTGATGCAAAATCGTTTAACGTAATTGGAGAAATAAAAGGCAGCGAGCTTTCCAATGAGATAATTGTTGTTGGCGCGCATTTAGATAGCTGGGATGTTGGAGATGGTGCGCACGATGATGGAGTTGGATGTATGCAATCTATAGAAGTTTTAGATTTGTTTAAAAGATTAAAGATAATTCCTAAACGAACGATAAGATGTGTACTTTTTATTAATGAAGAAAACGGATCCCGCGGTTCAAAAGAGTACAGTAAGTTCGCAGAAAATTCAGGCGAGATAAATTTAGCTGCCATAGAATCAGATAGAGGAGGATTTACACCAAAAGGTTTTAACATCAATACTGATTCTTCAC
>NBLS01000047.1 GCA_002084385.1 Desulfobacteraceae bacterium 4572_19 | reverse complement strand
ATAAACGGAAGAATTGCCGTTCGGATATCATACATAAAACCTTGTAAACCAGTAGCTATTGGCGGTGATTTGGCAATTGCCGCCGCCGCATATGCGGCAAGTCCTACAGGCGGAGTATCATCTGCCAAAATTCCAAAATAAAAACAGAACAGATGTGCTGCCATTAAAGGAACAATAAAATTTCCCATACCAATTAAAAGACTTGCCATTGCAGTAATAACCAGCATTATATAAATATTGCCTCCTGATATTACTTCAATAATCTCTGTAATAAGATTGCCGAGACCTAACGCTACAATTCCAACAATTATTCCTGCTGCAGCAGTAGCAAGTGCTACTGAAACCATATTACGACCACCGGATGCAAGTGCTGCAAATATTTCATAAATACTTTTTTTAAAAGCCTCACCTATAGGCTCTTTTTTTATATATGCCTTTACAGGATTTTGGAACAACATGATTATTGCCATAACCCATATTGCATTAAATGCAGAAAGTTCCGGTGAGTGTCTTATAACAATCAGTTCGTAAAGAAGAAAAATAAGTGGAATAAGATAATGAATACCGCCAAGAAGAGTTTTAAAAAAAGGGGGTAACTCTTTTCGAGGAAGTCCTCGTAACCCCAATTTTGATGCTTCTATGTGAGTTATATAAAAAAGTGCCGCATATGAGGCAAACGCCGGAACAGCCGCAGCTTTTACAACTTCAATGTATGGTACGTTTACATATTCTGCAATAATAAATGCGGCAGCTCCCATAATAGGAGGAGCAAGTTGACCATCAGTGCTAGCTGCAACTTCTACGGCAGCTGCCTTTGTAGGCGGATAACCAACTTTTTTCATCATCGGTATGGTAAATGTACCTGTTGTTACAATATTGGCAATACTTGAACCGGAAACCATTCCGGTAAGACCACTTCCCATTACGGCAGCTTTTGCAGGACCACCTTTAAATCCGCCAAGAAGACTTAAAGCTAATTGAATAAAATAGTAACCTGCACCCGCTTTGTCTAACATTGCACCAAAAAGTACAAACAGAAAAACAATAGTGGCTGATACATCAAGGGGAACGCCATAAATACCTTCGGTTGACATGGTCATCTGCCCTATAAAACGATTTAATGAAATCCCCTTAAAAGCAATTAAATCGGGCATGTATGGACCTAAAAAGGAATACGTACAAAAGCAAATTGCAATTACCGGAAGTGCAGGACCTATAACCCGTCTTGATGCTTCAAGAAGAAAAAACATTAAAGCAAGTCCAATAATAATATCTCGATCTATAGGAGCACCATATCGAGATGCAATACCAATGTAATCTATGGCAATATAAAGGGCTGATAATGCTGCAACAATACCAATAAAATAATCCCAAACAGGTATCCTGTCTTTAATGGAAAGGAATTTTAACCCAAATCTTGTTTTTTTAAATACTGGAAAATTAAGATAAACAATAAGGAGCGCAAAGGCAAGATGGATGGCACGAATAAAAGTTGAATCAAGAATAAGCCAGCTTGCTATGGAAAGTTGAAACAGACTCCAGCAGACTGCAACGCCGGGAATAATATATTTTGTAAATCCTTCCGGCTTTCTGCTAATTCCCTCTTCTTCTTCAGCCAGGCGTTTTGCCAAATCAACATCATTTTCATCCAACTTTGTATTGATTTTTGTCATTGAAAAACCTCGCTATGAGTAAGATTTAGATGAACTTGCCTGAAAATATATTATAACCGTTCACGACCAAGAAATGTGATTTTTCGGTAATCTCACATTTGTAAGCGTTCACAAGTGCCTTATATTTTCAGGCAAGCTTTTACAGACTACTTTAATCCAACTTCTTTGTAATATTTCATAGCTCCAGGATGAATCGGAGCAGTAAGACCTTCCAACATTCCCTTTTTCGTAAGGTTTTTGTAAGCTGGGTGAAGTTTTTTAAAATCCTCGAAATTTTCAAAAACTTCTTTGGTTACTGCATAAA
The DNA here is from genome assembly GCA_002084385.1 of Desulfobacteraceae bacterium 4572_19. The sequence continues at coordinate 4,919 of NBLS01000047.1, read as the reverse complement.
CAACTTCATCAGGTACTTTAGCAGATGTTACAAAAGTAGCTTTAACGCCGAAGGTAGGCACATCGCTTTTGTTTTTAGCACCGGGATAAAATGCAATGGGAACTACAGATGATGCATAATAAGACTTATCAGCTACAAGTTTATCAATGGCTTCACCATCTATATCAACAAATTTCACCTTTCTTTTTCCGGCAGTCGCTTCTTTAAAAGCTCCTGAAGGATGTCCCACAGTATAGAAAAAAGCATCTATTCTGCCATCTTGAAGAAGACCCGGTGCTTCAGAGGCTTTAATATATTCTGCATGAATATCTTTGTCTTTATCTATCCCTACTGCTTTTAGAGCATCAGTAGAATTTCCAAGCTGCCCTGATCCATGATTACCAAGATTAACTCTTTTACCTTTTAGATCTTCAATACTGTTAATATTTGCGTCAACTGCGGCAACAAGCGTGCAGGATTCAGGATGAATACTGAAAACCGAACGAAGATCTTTTTGTTTTCCCTTGTCTTTCCAGTCATCAATTCCTTCCCATGCCTGAAACTGTCTGTCAGATTGAACAACACCAAACTCTAAATCACCTGCCATTAAGGCATTTACATTAAAAACAGAACCACCTGTTGATTCAACAGTACATCGAAGTCCATACTCCTTGCGTTTTTTATTAACAATTTTAGCTATTGCACCGCCGGTTGGATAATAAACACCGGTAATACCACCTGTGCCGATGGTTGCATATTTGGTTTTAGCCTCAGCATCTGGTGCATCAAAACCCATGACAAGAACAAAGCCAACAAGTAAAGCAGTTGTAAATCCAAAAAACTTTTTCATAAAATCCTCCCGTGCTACTAAGTTGTTAAAAAAAATAAAAGAATCACATAAATAATTTCACAAGGCATATGCCACTGCAAGTAAGGGGGAACTCACTTAAGGTGAAATTATTTATGTGACAACATGAGAAAAGAGCCTATCAGAAAATATTTATCAAATCAAGCAGTTTCAGCCTCTAAATGAAATTTATTATTTTTCCCGTCAAAACTATATGCACACTGACCTCCGCAAAGGGCAACCTCATCAATATCTCTTTGATCTATAGGAAAAACTTTACAAGCCTGTGGACGGCAAATGCCATAAACAAGGCAAAGACTCTCTTTCGTTAACATGGGGCAGGCAAAAAGCAAATTACAACAAGTCGCACATTGACGACAAGTACCCTGACGGACAGACAGTTGATTTTCAACATACTCTTTTTGAAAATGAACGAGCCATAAGCGTCTGGATTTACCAATAATATGAAGTTTAAAATTGGAATTTTTTAATGTTTGTACCAGAGTAAAAAAACAACGATGAAAAAAAGTTGTAATCGGGTTAAATAATGTATTGGTATTATATTTATCTACTTTCATATCTTCTCCAAAAAAATAACGGTAAGCGTTCACAATACCTCATCTTCGCATAAACAGCTTGTCATATATTAGGACAACTATTATATGCCAAGCCGTTTATGCGAATATAAGAACTTGTGAACGCTTACAAATGTGAGATTACCGAAAAATCACATTTATTGTTAGTGAACGGTTATAAATAACGTAACTATTTTGTAAAAAGCAACAACTTATAGACCATCAGATAGTTAATTATATGATAGTCTATGTATGTATGGGCAAAGCAACTGAAAAGGATAACTTTGATGGATTAAAATATCCGTGCCTTAAATCCGGAAAAAGTTTGGTTAAATAATTTATTATATTTTGCATTCCCATTGGTTCTGTTTGTTTTGATACTTGATTCATTTTAGAAAAATACCATACAGGATCAATATTTAAATTTCGCCACTGAATAAGATGTACCGTGTGCTTTTTTAAAAATTCAACAAGAGCATTAAACTCTTCTACACTATCTGTTATACCCGGGCAGTTAAGATAGTTTAAAGCAACTATTTTATTTTTACTATTTGCAATTTTAATACTTTTTTTAACATCTGAAAAACTGTAATTTACCGGTCGAAAATATGCATTATAGCACTCTGTCCTTACACTGTTCATACTAACACGAATGGTATCTAAACCTGCATCAAACAATTTTTTGATTTTATCTGGAATACTTGCATTTGTATTCATATTTATGGTGCCACTGTCGGTTTTAGAACGAATAAGCCTGATACCCGGTTCAATAACACTGTATGCCATAAGAGGGTCCCCTTCACAACCCTGTCCAAAACTTACTATTGATTTTTCAACCTTATTAATATGCTCAAGGGCAACCTCGGCAATTTCTGTAGAAGACGGAGTAAAAGATATTCTCTCCTGACAGTTTGATACTGTTTTATCAGATTGAAAGGATATACACCCAAGACATTTTGCATTACAATTTCTGGAAGTTGGAATAGGAGCTTCACATCTTCCTATATAAAAATTTTTAGCAGCAGGGCAACCATAACTTAAAGCACAATTTTCAAGGTGACGCATAAGCCTGTTTTTCGGATATATTTTACGCATTTTATTTACACCCTGCTTAACCTTGCTAATGGGCATAAGCCTTAAATCCTGTCGTCTTTCCTTATCAATTAATATTACCGCTGTTTTAAACTCTCCACAACTCCACCCCACTGCACCATAAGAAAAAAGTGGTAACGCTTCTGTACCTTCTCCCTCTTCGTAAGCGGCATTGTGTGAAATAACATATCCCGGTGAATTAAATGCGGCAACCGGAAAAATCTCTTCTTTTGGATTATATGGATTAACATCAAGGGTTATAAACTCTCTGTTTGCAATATCATACAATATGGGAAATCTGCCTGGGAGAAGCATTAATTCTCCACCATGGGGCATTTTTATCGTATCTTTTTCAAATAGCGGTACAAGCTGTTTTCCAGACATACCAACAGCTGCATACCCTTCTATCTCAAAAATATCACCATTGCTATTCGCTACGACCCCAAGAAGGTAGTTATCTTTTTTTTCGTTTTTATAAGTTAAAGACATCATCCATAACTTCCACATTACAACAAACTATAGCAACCCAGTCGTCTTCAACTACCATATCCATAATTGAAATACCAAGTTCTTTGAGTTTTGTTTGTACATCACCAAGATTATTGGTTATTATCCCTGATAAAATTAAGGTGGAACCGATTTTAAGAACTGTTTTAATTTCATCTAAACATAAAACAAGAATTTCTGATGTAATATTAGCTACTACAAAATCGAATTTTTCACCGGCAACTTCTGTAACAGTTCCATTTTTTATAGAAAAATCCTGTTTTATATTATTTAAACGAAGATTATTACCGGCAATTTCCACAGCAACTTCATCAATATCAACACCTGTAATTTTATTTGCCCCATATTTTGCCGCTGTAATTGAAAGAATTCCTGATCCGGTTCCAATATCAAGAAAATTGTCGCCTGATCTCATATATCTTTCAATCATTTTAATACAAAGAGATGTTGTGGGATGGGTTCCTGTTCCAAATGCCATGCCCGGATCTATTTCTATTACAATATCTCCAGGTTCAGCCTTATACTCTTGCCATGTTGGTTTTACAACCACTCTTCGACTTATTTTAACTGCCTTAAAAAAAGTAAATATCCTGTAACGCTATAATATTCCGGTTGCAAAACAGCATCACCACCCCAATCATTTGCCGAAGTTTCACCATTATCCGGCTGTTCTATTACAACACCCTGAAGATTAAATTCATAAAATAAATTTGAGATTAAATCCTCTGCAATCAATGGCTCCTTTGATTCAAACCTTACCTTTACTTCCATCCATTTCATAAAAAATATTATTCCTTCACTTTTATATAACTTGCAATGGCAAATATTACTCCACAACAAAGAATGAGAGTTTCCTTATAATACAGCGTTTTATAGAGATTTTCATGTAATCTTGCCATGACAAATATACTCCACAACAAAAAATAAAAGCCCTTGTAATATGGTATTTTACAGAGACTTTCATATAAAACCATCAGATAATTATTTATATGACAGTTTATAAATTCTCAAAAAACCAATACTTATAGGCAATATAATAAATTTGCAATAAATATATTTTTTTTAAAATAAATATCATTTATCTCAAGTAATTGCTTGATTAATATATGAAAGCTATTATAGTTAGCGTGAACTTTCAAATAAAATGATTCACTAAAAAATAACTTCTACTTCAACACTCAATTAAGTACAATTTATTGTTTGGTGAACCGAATGGCAAAAAAACGTGGTATTTAATGAGAATTGTAAGAACCTCTTTATTTCTATGATATTTATTAATGTACAATAACTTTTTTATAACTTGCCATGGCGGATAATACGTCACAACAAAAAATGAAGGTCTTTGTAATATAGCTTTTCTATAGACTTTCATATAACTTGCCATGGCGAATAATACGCCACAACAAAAAATGAAAGTTTTTATAATACAGCATTTCATGGAGACTTTCATATAAAACAGAGGAGAATTTTATGTTACCTGAGTTTTTTCAATTTCACAATCCAACAAAAGTTATCTATGGTCAAGGTTTGGCACAAGACTTTGCACATGAATTAATGATGCTTGGTGCGGAGAAATTTTTTATCGTTTCAGATAAGGTTATCAACGATCTTGGTTTAATTAAAAAAATTACCGACGGCCTTGAAAGTGAAGGCATTAAAATTACCGGTAACTATACAGAAGTAGGGCAAGATGCTGAAATCACAGTGGTTAAAGCAATTGCAGAGCAAGCAAAAGCAACAGGTGCCGAGGGTATAATAGCCGTAGGTGGCGGAAGTGTTATTGATGCTGCAAAAGCTGCAAATATTATTTTTTCAGTCGGCGGAGATCTTATGGAAGATTTTTCAGGAGCACACTTGCTGACAGAACCGATTAATCCATTTGTTGTAATTCCAACTACTGCCGGAACCGGTAGTGAATG
>NBLS01000046.1 GCA_002084385.1 Desulfobacteraceae bacterium 4572_19 | reverse complement strand
AAAATATCATTCTATTCCCCCTTGTTTATGAAGATAATATAAAAGGTGTTATTGAGTTAGGTTCTTCCAACGAATTTACGCCAACCATAATTGAATTTTTAGAACTTGCAAGTTATACTATTGCAACTGTAATAAACGCAGCTCTTACAAGCGAGAATCTTAATGAACTTTTTGTGCGTGAAGAACTTCTGGCAAGTAACGAAGAGATGGAAGAGAAGAATAAACTCTTTGATAAATGGAGAGAAGAAATTAATAAAAAAGCTTGACATTTTAAATATTTAAGGCAAAGCTATCCCTGACTCCGCCATGATAGATAGTATGCCACAATAAAAAACAAGAGTCTTTATACTGCAAATTTTTTGGGCTTTCTTATAAAAGGGCGATATGGATAATGAAGAGATAGAGGTAAAAGTTTTAATTGATGCAGTAAAACTAAAGTATGGTTATGATTTTAGCGACTATGCTGATGCATCCCTTACAAGAAGAGTAAAAAAGAGTATGGACGAGGCGAGCTTAACAAAAGTTTCCGAGTTAATACCACATATTCTTTACGATAAAGATTTTTTCCATGCTTTTTTTCTGAATTTATCGGTAAATGTAACCGAAATGTTTCGGGACCCTCTTTTTTTTCTTGCCTTGCGAGAAAAAGTAATACCTTATCTTAAAACATTTCCGTTTGTTAAGATATGGTCTGCCGGCTCTTCTACCGGTGAGGAAGTTTACTCTTTGGCTATACTGCTCAAAGAAGAGGGCTTATATGAAAAATCAATGATTTATGCTACAGATTTTAATGATGTTGTGTTAGATATTGCAAAAAAAGGAATATATTCCATTGACAGTATTAAAAAAAATACTTTAAATTACCAAAAGTCAGGTGGCAAAACCTCCTTTGGCAACTACTATCATGCTGATTACGATTTGGCAATTTTTGATAAAGCCCTTAAAGAAAATATTGTTTTTGCAAATCATAATCTTGTAACAGATGAAATGTTTGGGGAGATGAATCTTATCCTTTGCCGAAACGTATTAATTTATTTTAATATGGACTTACAGGATCGCGTTTTTACGCTTTTTAAAAACAGTCTGCGTCCTAACGGTTTTTTAGCTCTTGGTAGCAGAGAAACAATTGAGTTTTCTACCATAGCAAGTGAGTTTGTTCCAACTGTAAAAGAACGAAAAATTTATCAAAAAAAGCAGGTTTACAAAAAATAAACTTAAGGAAAAGAGATGAAACTTAATCTACAAGCAGTAGTTATTGGCGTATCAGCAGGAGGATTCCAGGCACTCCACACGCTTCTTCCACTTTTCCCTAAAACTTTTTTACCCCCTATTATAATCGTTCAGCACAGAATGGCTGATTCAGATGATTTTTTTGTTGATTCCTTAAATAAGTGTTGCCAACTTCTTGTAAAAGAACCTGATGACAAAGAAAAAATTCGATCCGGTACGGTTTATATTGCACCTGCCGGTTATCATCTATTTATTGAAAAAAATCGAACGTTTTCACTATCGCTTGATGAACCTGTTCGTTATTCAAGACCATCTATTGATGTTCTTTTTGAGGCAGGTGCAGCAGTTTATAAGACCAACCTTGCCGGAGTTATACTTACCGGAGCTAATGCAGACGGAAGCAATGGAATAAAAACAATTAAAGATCATGGAGGATTAACTGTTGCACAAGACCCTGAAACAGCAGAGATTGCAACTATGCCACGTTCAGCTATTAAAACAGATGCAGTTGATTTTATTTTATCCTTAGAAGATATACCACAGTTTTTATCAGGATTAATGGAGTAAATAATGAATGATACAACAACCACAGCCAAACCTTCAATACTTATAGTTGACGATATACCTGAAAATCTTTTTGTATTAAATAAGTTATTAAAAAAACTTGATGTAAATGTTGTTCAGGCATCATCTGGTAATGAGGCCCTTGCTGCAACCCTTGATCACGATTTTTGTATGATTTTACTTGATGTGCAAATGCCAGAAATGAATGGCTACGAAGTGGCTGATATCTTAAAATCTGATGAATCAACGGCAAGTATTCCAATTATTTTCGTTACAGCAATAGACAGGGATGATGCAAAGGAGATAAAAGGATATCACGAAGGTGCCGTGGATTTTCTATTTAAACCTTTAAATGAATTTATTCTAAGAAGTAAGGTAAAAGTATTTCTTGAATTATATAAAATAAGAAGCGGACTGGAAGATATTGTAAACGAACGTACAAAAAAACTTAGGGAAGAAGTTGCCAAACATAAAAGTACATCCGACAATCTTGCAAAAGCAAAGTCATATCTTGATGGTGTTTTAAACTCTATCTCTTCTGTTATTGTTGGTCTTGACTCAGAAGGGAAAATTACAGAGATGAATGCTGCCGCACAAAAAATCTCCGGGGTATCGGCAGAAGATGCTACTGGAAAAAAGATAAAAAAGATTTTTCCTTTTTATAACGAATTTCTCGATGAAGTTAAAGAGTTAATTGGAGAGGGAACTTCTGTTAATGAATTACCTAATAATAAACCGGATGATACGCCAGATAAAACAGGTAAAATTGAAACAACAAGTGATGAACAACCGGTAAAAATACCTGACAACAAGCAGGATAAAAAATCCTTAAAGGAACATAAAGGATTTATTGAATTTGGAGAATTTGTTGAAAAATCTAAAGTTACTGTCCATGTAAACGATGAATTTCATATAAATAATTTTGCTTTTTATCCGTTAAAAGTCGATGATGTTCAAGGTGCAGTATTAAAAGTTGATAATGTAACCGAAAAGGCAAAAACTGATGAAATGATGATCCAAACAGAAAAAATGCTTACCATGGGTGGATTGGCAGCTGGTATGGCACACGAAATTAATAATCCCCTTGCAGGTATTTTACAAAATGTTCAGGTTATGCGAAACCGTATGCAGGTAGGGCTGGCAAAAAATCAGGAAGTTGCTGAAGAGATCGGTGTATCCATGGAAGCCATACAGGAATATATGGAAAAACGTGGATTATATCGAATGATTAAAGCCGTACTTGAAGCTGGCAAGCGTGGTGCAAAAGTTGTGGAAAATATGTTAAGCTTCAGTCGCAAAAGTGAATCTAAGGGAACCAAGTTAGATATTAAAGATTTAATTGAAAGTTCACTGGGACTTGCAGAAAATGATTATGGTTTAAAAAAGACTTTTAATTTCAAACAGATAGAAATTCAACGAGAATATCAGGAAGATATACCTAAAGTATATTGCGAAAGAAGTAAAATTCAGCAAGTTTTGCTTAATCTTTTTAAGAATAGTGCCCATGCAATGAATGAGGAGGGGGCTGATAAACCTCCAAAAATTATCATTCGAATAAAAGCAAAAGGAGATAATGCCCAAATTGAAATTGAAGATAACGGTTGTGGGATGACAGAGGATGTTCAAAAAAAGGCTTTGGAACCATTCTTTACGACAAAAGCAGTTGGAATAGGAACAGGTCTTGGATTGTCTGTTTCTAATTTTATAATTACAGAAAACTACAAAGGCTCCATAAGAATTATATCTTCACCCGGCAAAGGAGCAAATTTTATTATTCAGTTGCCATTTGATAATGCACAACAAACAACAAATTCCCCTGTTAAATAAGTTGTAACCATTCACGAACAAGAAATGTGATTTTTCGACAATCTCACATTTGTAAGCGTTCACAAGTGCCCCATATTCGCATAAACGGCTTGGCATATAAAATAAGCTATATATGACAAGCTGTTTATGCGAAGATAAGGTGCTTGTGAACGCTTACCATTTTTTGTTGTGGCGTATTCACCGTGGCAGTTATATAAAATAATCTATAGTTCAGCACTTGTGGAAGCTCCTTCAATAAATTGAGCGGCATCTTTAATATCAAACTCTTTTGCATATTTTGCAAATATCTTTTTTATTGTACCATCGCTATACATCACATTTAACGTCTTATTTAACATGGAGATAACAGTATCAGGAGTATTGATATTACAAGCTAATGACCGCAGTGTTGTAATAATTGTTATCTGTTTTTTTATGCTTACTCCCTCTTTTTTTGCATAGTATGAAGCAACAATAGAATCTGCCGCCCAAAGTCGTGTTCTTTTTCTCTTTAGCTTATTAACATTAACCCCATCATTATTTCCTATATCTGTTTCAATACCAAACCCTCTTAAATACTCTTCATCAGCACTGCCACGTGCAACCAAAATTCTATAGGGAAAAGCATCTTTAAATACATCAATTTTTATATCGTCATTAGATAGGGAAAACAGTGCTGTCTCGGTAATCAAAATTGGACCTACCCACTTATATTCAGTTTCTCTCTCCTGGGACCTTTGCACAGGAACCGCAAATGTGTTCTTTTTTATACTGGCCATTCTTAACGCTCTTTTTAAAGGGAGCGTTTGAATTTTAATATTTAATTCTGCCTTTTTAAAAAGTTCTTTAACAATATCTATTGCCAATCCACTATTTTTTTCAACATAAGGGGGCATCTGCGTTGTTAGTATTGTATATTCATCTGCAACAGCCCGGTACATTATACCAAAAAATAAAAAAAACTGCACAATCAATATAGTGCTTAAAATAAATGATAATTTTTTCATATACTTCCTCCTAATTAGTTATAGATTTGTAATGATTTTTCATAATCAACTGTAATACCCAAAGGCTTTTCATTTAATAGTTTAGGTTTTGGAGAACCTGGTTTATTCAGCCAGTATGATGGATCTTTCGGTTCATTTAATTTTGGAATACATTTTAAACCCTCTTTTTGTGAAAGAATATATAATTTATCGTCAAGATAGCTTGCAAGTTGATTTACGGCTTCCTGGGGACTTAAACCTTCGTCCACAACTTTTGGAACAGTCTTCCACCATGCCGGAGCAAGAAGAGGGTAATCGGGAACATTTGTACCGGTTGGTGTCCATAATGATTTTGCAGGGCTTCGATAAAACTCAACCAGACCTCCTAATTTTGGTGCCATTTTTGTCATAGCTTCAGAATTAATATCAGAAGTTCGAATTGGAGTTAAACCTACTATTGTTTTTTTTAATGATACGGTTTTTGAAACCGTAAACTGGGCATAAAGCCAGGCAGCTTGTCTTCGTTTTAAAGGTACTGTTTTCAGCATTGTCCATGAGCCTGTATCCTGATAACCCAACTTCATTCCTTTTTCCCAATATACCCCATGAGGCGATGGAGCCATTCTCCATTTTGGTGTACCATCAGGGTTTACGACAGGCAGACCGTGTTTTAACATACTCGCTGTAAATGCTGTGTACCAAAAAATTTGCTGTGCAATATACCCTTTTGATGGAATTGCACCCGCTTGTGAAAAATTCATTTTTCTTGCTTCCGGAGGAGCATACTCTTTTAGCCATTTATCAAATTTTGTCATAGCATAAACAGCTGCCGGACTATTTGCGGCACCACCTCGTGATACAGATGCCCCCACCGGCTGACAATTTTCTACCCTAATACCCCACTCATCAACCGGCAATCCATTAGGGAGTCCTTTATCGCCAACTCCTGCCATGGATAACCACGCATCTGAAAACCGCCAGCCAATAGAAGGATCTTTTTTCCCATAATCCATATGACCATAAACTTTTACACCATCGATCTCTTTTATATATACAGTAAAAAATTCTGCAATATCTTCGTATGCTGACCAGTTTACAGGAACATTTAATTCATATCCATAAATACGTTTAAATTTCTTTTTAAAATCAGGTCGGGCAAACCAGTCTGCACGATACCAGTATAAATTGGCAAACTGCTGATCTGGAAGTTGATAAAGTTTTTTATCCAATAAAATCTTTTAAATCTAAAGTAGGCAAGGTTACAGAACTCCCCTCCCCTTTCATAAATTCTAATAAATCAACTACTTTTCCAGAACGGAAATGAGTACCTATAAGATCGCTGTCATTAATATACATATCATAAAGGTTAATGCCCATTTTCAAATGCGTATCAATCTTTTTAACCACATCATCTTCACCCGTTATTTCATGAATAATATCAATACCGGTTATCTCTCTAAACGCTTTTGCCAAGACACTTGCTTCATACCAATGGGTATCAATTCGTTCTGAAACAACCCTTATGGTCATTCCCTTAAATGGTTTCGCTGCATTTTGAAACCATTCAAGTTCCTTTAACTGTTCGGCTTTCTGTTAGCGTAGAAGGTTGAAATTCATTGCTGATCCAATCTTTTAAAGTTTTGGCATCAGCCATACTATTTTGTGAAATTAAAATAAATAACAGACAAAACAGCCCGAATAATAACTTATACTTGTTAAAAGAATACATTAAAAAAACCTCCTTTGGTAACCACCCTGTTCTACCTGAACTGTCTTAAATAAAGCCTGATTTTTTAATGGAGCAAACATCTCCTTTTCAAGCAATGGAGTTATATCATATTTCTTTTTTTGTTGATTATCAAACTTGATTATTGGTGTATAATCATCAAAGACATTTACTGCTTGTATTTTGGGATATATCATTTTCTAATCCAATGGTTGTAATTTATGAATTTCCTGATGATCCCACATTTGTTTCAATTCATGTTTGCTAATAGCAGACAGTTTGCCATAGCAGATTATCCAAAGTATGCTCCATATTTTTTTAATAAATCTTTAAGATGTTTTTCTCTGATTTCTTCAATCGCATCCCAAATTTGCTTTGAAAGTTCAGGATACTTTTTTACAAATTGATGAGTTAATACAAGATAATAGGGTTTTTGTGTAAACGATGGACCAACTTTTACAATATCCTTTTTTAAAGATTCATTTAAATTTATAACCATATCAGCGGCGGTTTCCAATTCAACAACAGCATCAATCCTTTTAAGTAATAATTTTTTGAAATTTAAGGGAATATATTTTACCCCCATATCATCAACTTTTACATTATATTTTTCCCTTAAAACAGTAGCAATTGAACTTCCTGATTTTACGCCCATTGGTTTATTGAGATTTATAAATTGTTGACCGTTCCATTCTAATTTTGAGCTCTTTAATTTATAAACAACATAGGAAAAATCAAACATTCTTTTAGAAGGATCCGGTTTACCACCTAACATTGGATATACTGCTATCTTCATTCTTTTTTTCTTAAAAGACCATGTAAACATTCCATCTATTTTGCCAAGTTCAAGATAACGTACATTTCGCAAATGCGGATACCTTACAAAATTTATCTTAATATCAAGTAGTTGTTCAAGGAGCATTAACATTTCAACAGCAACGCCCGGTCTGTCCACAGAAAATTTACCGCCGGTTCCAATAAGATGAGGAATATATTCTGTATCTGAAGTTGAAAGCGTAACAGTTACAGGTTTTGCAAATACCGGTTGTACAAAAAGAAGTACCAACATTATTAAAAATACTCTGTTTTTCACAATATCACCTTTTTCATAATAACTTGCCATGGCGAATAATACGCCACAACAAAAAAAGTAACCGTTCACGAACAAGAAATATATAACCGTTCACGAACAAGAGATGGGGGGTTTTCGGTAATCTCACATTTGTAATGTCTTTTATAATACAGCTTTTCTATGGATTTTCATATAAAAATTTAATTATCGCTAATTTTTTTCAAAGCGTTCACAAGTGTCTTACATTCACATAAACAGTCTATCGTATAATAGTTGTCCTATATATGACAAGCTGTTTATGCGAAGATGAGGTATTGTAAACGCTTACTTTTTTTCTAAGATTTCATAAACTGTGTTTATTAAGCCATTAAGAGAAAAATTACTATCACTATAATCAGGTTCAATGGAATTTTCAAGTTTAATTTGAATTTTATTGGCAAGCATTGTTTGGAAAAAAAATTTTCCGGGTTTAAAAAGTTTATCAGTATTTTGAATACTTATCACCTTTATTGGAGCTTTTGCAAGTTTTGCTATTTTAAATGCACCCTTGTTAAACTCCCCTATCTTTCCGGTTTTACTTCTTGTGCCTTCTGGAAAAATAAAAAGATTTCCTCCATTTTGAAGAAATTGCGGTATTTTTTCAATACGCTGTATCATTATATTACCAAGCCCGCCCATTGTTGACGATGGGATATAGCCTGAAACCGTTATCATCTTCCCAAATATTAAATAGTTGAAAAATCTGGCTTTAACTATTGTTGTATGCTGTTTATAAAGAGAAATCATAATAAGGGGATCAAGATAAGAAAGATGATTGCATACAATAACAGAAGATTTTATATTGCGTACATTTTCATTAATATCCCATTTGTGGTATGGTGCAAATATACGAAAAAGCAAAAAGAACCCTTGGTAAAATTTATGATTAAGGGCTTGAAATGATAACTTACGATTTTTAGAAAACAGATAAGAGTAAAGATAAAACGGGGAGAAAAAAAGAATAAATCCGAGGGTAAAGTAAACCCAGATAATAACGGTAACTGCAAAATCAACCAATCTGCTGAAAACTTTGGGAATATAAAGTTCGTTTTTTATCATAAGTCGTAACCGTTCACGAACAAGAAATATGATTTCTCGGTAATCTCACATTTGTAAGCGTTCACAAGTGCCTTATATTTATGCGAAGATGAGGTATTGTGAACGCTTACCATAAGTCTTTAAAACTCACTACTTAAAACAAGACAAGTATTAACACCACCAAATGCAAAGTTTTGTATGGTCGCATTTTTAATTTTCATCTCTGTAAGTTCCGTTGCATGCCGTATCATGGAACATCTTTCGTCAATATTTTCAAGGTTTAACGTTGGAGCAATAAAGCCTTTTTCCATCATATATAAAGTCATAATAGTTTCAACTGCACCGCAAGATCCCATGGTGTGGCCGTTGTAACTTTTCAATCCGGTAACAAGGGGAGTATCTCCGTAAACATTAGAAATTGCCTGGGCTTCAATAACATCTCCCATTTTTGTTGCAGTGGCGTGGGCACTTATAAAATCAATATCCTCCGGGTTTACTTTGGCATCTGCAAGCCCAAGCTGTATTGTTTTAATAATGCCGTCTTTATTAGGAAGGATTAAGTCTCCACCATTGTTATTGCAGGAAAATCCAATTATTTCTCCAAGAATATTTGCTCCGCGTTTTTTTGCTGATTCATACTCTTCTAAAATAACTGTTCCGGCACCTTCCCCTACAACAAGACCATCTCTTTTTACATCAAAGGGACGGGGTGTTAGACTTGGCGTATCGTTAAAGTCTGTTGAACAGGCAAGAAGATTATCAAAAACGGCAACTGTTGTAGTATCATATTCATCAGCTCCACCGCAAAGCATGGCATCTTGCATACCATACTTAACCATTTCATATCCAAACCCTATAGATTGACTGCCGGTGGTACAAGCAGTTGACGATGAGATAACCCTTCCTGTAATACCAAACATTTTTGTAATATTTACAGCTGTTGTATGTGTCATGGATTTTAAGTAATCCACAGCACCTATGGAAGAGAGTTCTTTTCTCGATTCACTAAAAAAAGTTTTATATATACTTCTTTGCACAGTTGGACTTCCATGTGTTGAGCCAAAAGCAACTCCTAACCTTCCTGATGTTATAAAAGCCTGTTCAAGGCCGGAATTTTCCAAGGCTTCCTGTGCTGTTTTGCAGGCATAAAATGATACGGGACCCATGGTTTTGCGAAACATTCGCTTAAAATCATATTCAACTTTATAATCAACTGTTCCAAATACTTTACAATGTATAAGCTTTGTAAGCAGACCATCATCTTTTAAAGGTTTTACCCCTGAAACACCATTTTCAAGACTTTTAAGTATCTCTTTTTTTGTTTGCCCAATAGGAGTTATGGAAGAACAACCGGTTATTACAACTCTTCGCTTCATAGCAACCTTTAAAATTTAATAGATAGTGCCGATAACACTTAGTTAGTCCTTAATAAAATTGACGAAACCAGAGATTCAACATAGTCTAAAATCTGATTAAATGTACGAATTTCCAAAGCCATCTCTTTTTCGTCTCTTGTTAATTCTGTATCTAACATTATCTCTATCTGCCTTAAAAGCTCAATTGCATCTATACTATCAAACCCATGGGCTTCCCGTAAATCTTCATCTAACACTATATCTTTAATTTCAAACTCTTCCTTAAAAAAAAGCGTAAGTTCAGATTGTATTTCATCTCTTGTCATTTTATCCATGTTAGTGATTTATATAAGGGTCCATAGAAAAGCTGTATTATAAAGACTCTCATTTTTTGTTGTGGCGTACTATTTACCGTGGCATGAAAGTCTCCATAAAATGCTTATAAAGACTTCCATTTTTATTGTGGTGTATTATTTACCATGGCAAGTTATACATAAGTTTTAATTGTTTTTAAAAGTTCTTCTCTATCTAATTTAATTTTATACTCATCAATACCAACGGCTTTTCCTTTGGTAACAAACTGGTCGCCCGCAAGGGATGTAAGAGCAATTACTTTTAAATGTGAAAAATTAGCGTCATTTTTAATTTTCGATGTTAACTCAAACCCATCCATATTGGGCATTTCAAGGTCTGTTAAAACAATATCCACTTCCGGTCCTTTTTCATTAAGCATATTCCATGCTTCAAGACCATCTTCAGATGCCCATACATTATATCCGGCATCATTTAGAAATTTCACAACCTGATTGCGGAAAAAAGCAGAGTCTTCGGCAAATAGTATATTTATCTGCTTCTCGCCATCTTTTGGTGCGTCTTTAAGGATATCACTATCTCTAAACCATTCAGGGAGCAGTGTTTTAATAATTTCAAATATATCGACCATTAAAGTTGTCTGATTATCAATTATTGTTGACCCCATAATACCGGGTTGTTTAAGGGTAGTTTCATCAACGTTTAATATTATTTCCACTGCATCAATGGGAGGCGTTGCCATAAGCCCTACTTCTTTGCCGGCAACCGTAAAAACAATTATTTCCCTTTGCTCTTTCTCAGCAAGGGGTTTAACGCTGGAAACCTGTGCAAGTTCTAGAATTGGAAGTGAACCGCCTCGGTACTGAACAACCTTCTTACCACCTACCTCTTCTATTTCCGTTGAATTAAATCTTTCAATTCTTTCAACAAGATTTAAAGGTGCTGCAAATTGTTCATCCTCGGCATTTCTAAAAAGAAGAAGAGAAACTCTCTCTTTTTTAGCATCTAATGCTTCTTGTTGTTTTATTTTTATCTCTGCATCAGAAACCTTGTGAAGATCAGATAACTCCGCCATTTTAGCAATACTTGCCACATCTAATATTAAAGCTACCTTACCATCACCCATTATGGTAGAACCTGCATATCCTATACACTCTTTAAGATGTCTTCCAAGGGGTTTTACAACAATCTCTTCAGAATCTAAAAGTTGATCTACAACAAGACCATATTTATAATTACCTGCTGAAACAACGGCAATGTTAATTGCACTTGTGGCACGATATCGTCTATCTGAACTTTCGGACAATCTTTCAGAATTTTCATCTTCTTTAACATTAACGGTACCATCATCATTGAGAAGCTGTTTTGAACGTCTATCTGCAATATCACTTCGCCTATCAATTTGTTTCTCTCCTTCTTCAAGATCAACATATGTCCGCTTAATACCCAACTCTTCAGCAAGATTAATAAGTGGTAACAATTCTCCACGAAGCCTAACTACATTAGCATCTCCTACTTTTTCAACCCGTTTTTTAATCTGAGCTGCCGGTATTCTGAGAAGCTCGTCAAGATTAACCTGTGGAATTGCATAACTATCAGCACCCATACGTATTATCTGACTTGGTATAATTGCAAGGGTAAGTGGAATTTCTGCAGCTGTTGAAAAACCGGGGAGAAAAATAATCGCATGTTTTTCTCTATCAGACATTGCGTCTGCCTGCTGTTCAGTAATTAATCCTTTTGATACAGCAGATATGGCAAGGGAATCACCATCTATACCTTTTCCATCATCAATTATATCAATATTTATTTGCCCTGCCTCATGATAGGCTTTTAATGTTACAGTTCCCCTAACATTTTTACCTGCTGCTGTTCTGTCATCGGGCATTTCAATTCCATGATCAACAGAATTTCTTACGAGATGAGTCAAAGGATCGTTAATAGATTCAATAATTGTTTTATCAAGCTCAACCTCTTTTCTTGCAGTTCAGATGTAATCATATCTATTCTTTGCCCAGAAGTTTCCGTTGCCCTGTGATTTTTTCCGCCTATTCCCTGTATAAGTTGATTTCTGCCAAGTACAAGCTCACCTGCAAGGGTCATTAACCTATCAAGCAAATCAATATTTACCCTTAAAAATGTTTGAGTTTTACTCTCTTTTTTTACTACATTTTTCTTTGGTGAAACGGCTTTCGCAGGTGCAGAAGGAGTAACAGGTGGCGGTGGTGGTACAGGAGGAGCTGCTGCCACAGGTATAACAGGTTCTGGTGCTGCAACAGGTTCAGGTGCTGCAACAGGTTCAGGTGCAGCAACAGGTTCAGGTGCAGCCTCAACTGCTACTGCGGAAGCTTCGGGAGGATCATCTATTAAAGCAATAAGTTCTTTTATGTATTGGGAAACATCAATGTCATTACTGCCTTGTATATCAGAAATAAGATCGCTTAACTTATCAAAAGATGTAAGCAGACTTGAAATTATTTTTGAATTAGGTGCAAGTTCAGCAGTCCTAATCAAGCCAAGTACATTTTCCAAATGATGGGAAAGATCTTTAATAACAGTCAAGCCCATAAAACCTGCACCACCTTTTATGGAATGAGCCGCTCGAAATACATTATTAACAACATCAAAATCAATATCAGTGCCAGCTTCTTCAATACTTAAAAGATCGTTTTCAATGTTCGACAAATGTTCTAACGATTCCTCGGTGTACATTTGCAAGGTTTCTTCATCATCAAATATCATAGATTCTCTCCCCTGTTATAGTTAAGGACTTAGGGCTCACCAAAAATAACTTACATTTATTATTTGGTAAACCCGTAAGCGTTCACAAGCACCTCATCTTCACATAAACAGCTTATCATATATAGGACAACTATAATATGACAAGCTGTTTATGCGAATATAAGGCACTTGTAAACGCTTACAAATGTGAGATTACCGAAAAATCACATTTCTTGTTCGTGAATGGTTACGTAAACCCTTATAAACCGTCACATAAATTTAAAAACTTTGGCATTATCACATAAAGAAATATAAAATGTCAAGAGTTTTTATATAACCTGCCACGGCGAATAATACGCCACAACAAAAAATGAAAGTCTTTGTAATACAGCGTTTTATGGAGACTTTCATATAAACTTGTACCTGACCGCCCCCCTCTTTTCACCAATTTTCTGCGTCTGGTATTTCTACGTCTGGTAAAAAATTTAGTAAGCGTTCACAATACCTCATCTTCGCATAAACAGCTTGTCATATATAGGACAACTATTATATGCCAAGCTGTTTATGCGAATATAAGGCACTTGTGAAAAAACCTTATCTGTTGTTGCTTTTCTAATTAATATAAAAAGCACGGATGCACCGGGCTTCATTGTTGCCCCAAGTTCTTTCATAAACTTATCATTTATCCCAACATCACTTAAAGCTCCTGAAACTGCTCCGGCAGCAGCACCTACCGCAGCACCTACCAATGGACTTAAAAAAATCATTCCAATTAAAAGCCCCCAAAAGCTTCCACCCACAGCACCTGCCGATGTAAGGTGATAAATTTGATGAAGCTTAACTTTTCCATTAGGTTTTTTAACAGCTACAACAGCATCCTCAAGATCAATTAAATAATCTTTTTGCATTTTAAAAAGAGCGTGTCTCACCTCTTCTGCCTTAAATTCATCTTCAAATCCTATAACCAATAACTCACTCATCACTGTTTCCTTTCATCTGTTTTACCCAATAGGGCAATTATTAAAATACAATTCCCGAATATCCTACAAAACTTTCTTCTTTATGCTTATCGTAACTTGTAGCATAGGCTACAGAAACTCCTTTTTGACTTCCAAGTTCTTTTGCAGCCGATATAGTTGCAGCAACAGCACCGCCACAACAGGTATTTTGATTAGTTATACTCTCTGCAAGAATAGTTTCAGAACTCATAGCAACCATAGCATCTATTGCTTTTTTATCATTTTCATTTCGTACCCAGTCAATGGCAGACTGTCCTGTTATTTTACGAGAAAACCCATAATTTGGTCCATAATGTGTAAGGTCGGTTGATCCTAAAACTTTTATATTTAAATCAAGTTTCTCTGCAATCTCTACAACACTTTTGCCAATATCCATAGCATTTTTTAAAGGTGGAACCCCTATGGGTACTATTTTTGTTGTATTAAAAAAATACTTAACAAAAGGAAGTTGTAATTCTATTGTATTATCCTGAACATGACTATTAACTGTTTCCACATTAAAATCAAATTGTTTTTCTATTTCACTTGCAAAATTTTCATGAATTTTAATATCACCAAATGGTGTTTGCCACGCACCTTGAGTCATAATATAAGGTCGTGATTCCGGGGGAAGATGCATTCCAAAAATTACCATCACGTCTATTTTACTATCTTCTGATTTACTACCTTCCGGGTTACTATCTTCCGGTTTACTACCTTCCGGTTTATTACTATCTTGCAGTAAGCTTATAACATTACAGGCTATACTTCCCGAAAAATACCAGCCGGCATGAGGCACAATTCCGGCAATATATTTTTTGGATGGAGGCTGTACAATAATAGGATCATTGAGAAACTGTTTAATCTCAATTTCACATTTTCCGGAAGTATCAGGATACCAGCTTCCGGCAAAAGCAGATTTTCTTATATTCATACTTTTCAACCCCAATTTTATTTACTCATAAACAACTACTATTTATTTTTGTAAGCGTTCACAAGCACCTCATCTTCACATAAACAGCTTGTCATATATAGGACAACTATTATATGACAAGCTGTTTATGCGAATATAAGGCACTTGTGAACCTGTTTTTGCAGAAATTTCAAAAACCGGCATTTGGGAGTGAACCTTATACATATTGTTTAATGCCTCTTTTTTATCAAAATCAAGATAGGGAATTAAATCTATCTTATTTAAAAGAACTGCATCTGCAAGTCTAAACATTAATGGATATTTTAATGGTTTATCTTCACCTTCTGTTACACTTAAAAGAACGACTCTGGCATCTTCGCCTATATCAAATTCTGCAGGACATACAAGGTTTCCTATATTTTCAACTATAAGAAGATCTAAAGAAGCAAGATCTAACGTACCTGCTGTTTTTTCTATCATGCCAGCAGATAAATGACAATCACCACCAAACTTATCTGTATTTATCTGTATTGCTAAAGCACCGCTGACTGCAAGACGATCTGCATCATTTGTCGTGCAAATATCACCAACAATTACAGCCGTTTTTATCTGTGGCATTATTTTCTTTAATGTTTTATGAAGAACTTCAGTTTTACCGGATCCGGGCGAACTCATAACATTCAGCACAAAAACATTTTTTTCAGCAAATATTTTTCGGTTCTTTTCAGCAACAGTTTCGTTAGCATCAAGAACTTTTTTCATTATTTTTATTTCCATATTTTTCCCATTTATTGTGCAACATCCATCGAAATAATATCAAGTTCACGTCCTGAAAGAAGATCAATAGAACTACATTTACATTCAGGGCAAAGAAACAGGGGTTCATCCATGGTAAAAGTATGATGACACTCCTTGCATAAAGCAGTTACGGGAAGTTGTTTAATATTAAGTTTTGCACCATCTATTACAGTATCTTTAACTGCAATATCAAAACAAAAACTTAAGCTATCAGGAACAATTGATGATAATTTTCCAACCTCAACATTAACTGCTTCAATATGCACTCCTTCCATATCGTCAGGTATTGAAGAAATTGCAATTTCAACAAGTTGAGTCGCAATGCCCATTTCGTGCATATTTTTTCCTTTATATGAAAGTCTCTGAAAAAGCTCTACTATAAAGACTTTCGTTTTTTATTATGGCGTAATATTCACCATAGCAAGTTCTTAAAAATTTTTTATAACTTTTGCAAAGCCCGGCATTGCATCTATTATAGATTGATCTTCCACACAAAAAGCCAGCCTGAAATACCCGGGACCTCCAAAACCACTTCCAGGTACTGCAAGTATTAATTCTTCCTGCAAAGCCCTGACAAATTTAACATCATCAGATATAGGACATTTGGGGAAAAGATAAAATGCTCCCGGAGGTGTTAAAAATTCATAACCACACTCTGCAAGTCCTTTACAAAACAAATCTCTTTTTCTTTTATACTGCCCTATATCAACTTTAAAGCCTTGTACTTTTGCTAAAACTCTCTGCATTAAAGCCGGAGCATTAACAAATCCTAAAATTCTATTTGAAAGAGCTGCTCCGCTTAGAATAGCTGTTTTATGTGTACATGCAGGATTTACAGCAAGAAACCCTATTCTTTCACCTGGAATTGAAAGATCTTTAGAGTAAGAAGTAATTACGATACTCTCTTTATATGCTTTAAATATACTTGGAACAGTTACATCATCAAAAATAATTTTTCTGTAAGGCTCATCAGATATAAGGTAAATACAGCGATTTAATTCACGACTTTTCTTTTCAAGAAGATCTCCTAATTTTTTTAAACTTTCGGCAGAATAAATCTGACCTGTAGGATTATTTGGAGAGTTAATTAAAACGGCCTTGGTTTTATCACCAATTGCCTCTTCAATAGATTCAAGATTTAATGTAAAATCTGAATTTGTTGGAACGGTTTTAAGCACACCCCCATGGTTATCAGCATAAAATGTATATTCAACAAAAAAGGGAGACGGGCATATAATTTCATCGCCCGGGTTTATAATTGTTTTAAAAATAACATTTAACGCACCAAATTCAGCAATTTTCTCTCGCACATCAGGTAAACCGGCATTAGGCATGTAAGAGTGCCTGCCATGGATTTTATGCATAGCCGTTTTTTCAAGAGCTTCTTGAAACTCATCTGGAGGTTGAAGATTAGGATTTCCAATACTAAAATCAAAAACATTATCTTTCCCATGTTCAGCTTTAAGTCGAGCACCCTCTTCAAACATTTTTCGTATCCAGGATGATTTAGAAATAATTTGCTCAACCTTTTTCGATATTGTCATAATTTCCCCCAAGTTTTCCCTGATATAAACCAGTATATAATGCACTTGTGAACGCTTACAAATGTGAGATTACCGAAAAATCACATTTCTTGGTCGTGAACGGTTACCAATGCTTAGGGCGAACCCTTAATTAACATTTAAAATAGACGCATAACAAATTATTACTTAACAGGCAACTATTTTTTATAATAATCTATTACCCTGTTATTAGTTGGACATTATACAATACAAGATGTTATAAGGTCGTAAATAAAAGTAAAGAGATAAATTGTTATTAAAAAATGAGGTAAATATGCAAACTACAAAAAAACAAATCAAAAGTGACAAACCTGCCACATTGGCAAAAATTTCCAATAAAAAATTTTTTATTTATTCAGTTATTTTTATTATTGGGATCTCATTTGCTATCTATGCAAACTCCATTCATAATGAATTTACCAACTGGGATGATGATGGATTTGTTGTAAATAATACTACCATTCGTTCCCTTGATTTTGCAAATATAAAACGGATTTTAACCCCTCACAAAGGCAGCACTTTTCAACCCATACGAGTTTTAAGTTATGCAGTTGATTATCATTTTTGGAAGCTTAATCCCATTGCGTATCATCTTCATAATATCCTTTTTCATAGCCTTGCCGGTATTTTTCTTTTTTTTACCATGGTATATTTATTACCCCAAATACGTGGAATAGACTTAAATCCAGAAGATACAAATAAACTTTATAGAATAATTGCTCTAATAGTGGCAACTCTTTTTATTGTACATCCGGTAAATGTTGAGTCTGTTACATGGGTTACTTCAAGAAAATATGTGGAACTTGCCTTTTTTACATTTGTATCATTTCTTTTTTTTATAAAAAGTTCTGAAAATGAAAAATATCATCCCCTTGCAGCTTTTACATCTTTTATTTTCTGTGTCTTAACTGTACTATCCAGCCCCTTTGGCGTGGTAACTCCCGGATTATTTTTTTTATTCGATTTTTGCCGAGACGAAAGCAATAATCCATTTAAAGTGTTGAAAAAAAGATGGGTTTATTATCTTCCTTATGTTGTATTTTGTCTATTTTTTGTTCCACTTCTCTGGATAGCTCTTGTTACCGGCGGTTCCGGTGGTGCAGATATGCCCCATCCAATGAATAATCCTATTTATACTGTTTTTATTGCAATAATAACAATGATACTATTTGTTATTTATCAAACAATACAAGATAAAAAAATATATCTTTTTTGTATGGGATGGTTTTTGATAGCATGGGTTCCGGCATCTAATATTATTCCAATTTCAACAAAAATGGCTGATCGTTATGTTTACATTGCCGCCGTTGGACCTTTTTTATTTTTTACATACGCAATTTTAAAATTATTTCAAAATAAATTAACATCCTACCTTACAATTATTATTGTGATTATTTTTTTTTCAGTACAAACCATTCAAAGAAATTATATATGGGCAAACAGCAGATTGTTGTGGGAGGATAGTTTAAAGAAACACTATAATAACTCCATGTCCCATTTTAATCTTGGCGAGGCTTTAGATAGGAATAAAATTGATAAAACCTTAACAAGTAAACCCCTAACAAGTAAAATTGAAACAACCAATACTGACAAAGCTATTTTTCACTATTTAGAAACAATTAGAATAAATCCAAATCATATAAAAGCTTATAATAATGTTGGAATATTATTATTTGAAACCAAGGCATATGATAAAGCTATTAGTTATTTTAACAAAGCGATTACAATAGATCCGGACCATGTTAATACACGTAAAAATTTGGGAATTGCACTGTTTCATCTGGAAAAATTTGATAAAGCAATTATTGAATTTTCTTATATATTAGAAAAAAATCCCCAGGATGCAGAGGTTCAATACAGTCTTGGCAACGTATATTACAAATTAAAAGACTATAAAAAAGCATACGAGCAATACACAAACGCAATACGTATTAATTCTAAATACTCAAGAGCCCATTATAACTTAGGTGTAGTTTGTCAAATAATAGGAAAAGATAGAGAGGCTATTTTACATTTTAATGATGCGTATAAGTTAGATCCGGCATTAAAACGATAGCTTATTCCTGCTGTTAAAACTATTGTGGTGTAATTTAACCATTTTTTTTAACTTGATTTGTAAAAAAACAGAGACTCTCGTTCAGGCATTATTTATGCAATGGTTATACCTTAAACGAAAAGAAGATGGTCATAGTGATCTGCTTATAACTATTCAGGTAACCATTCACGAACAAGAAATGTGATTTTTCGGTAATCTCACATTTGTAAGCGTGAACGCTTACATTTATAAAAAGGAGTTGCAAATTGTATTATTTAAGAAAGATACTAATAGTTGCTTTTTGTGGTATAATTTTCTTTACAGGAATTTTTTCTCAAGTATATGCTGACAACAATATTGAGATAACGGTGGTCTTTAAAAACGATGGTAATAATTTTAAATGGCCAACTTGTGTAAAAATGATAAGGCAAATACCGGCATCAAATATTTATCGAATATGGGTTAATGCTGATAATGAAGCAGATGTGCTGGAAACTTTAAAAAGTTCAGGTCAGATTAAATTTGTTGAGATCGTAAAGTCGGTTAGGATAAAACCAACAACAAGAGAAGATGTTAATGTAAAGTCGGTAAAAAAACAATCAATAACAAGAAAAAAGGTAAATGATGAGTTGTATGAGTGGGAAAATATAATTGATAAAGAAAAAATTATTAATATTTCTAACGGAAATAAAATAGTAGTTGCAGTATTAGATACAGGTATTGATCTTGATAATTCATCTTTTTTTTCACAATTATATCAAAATTTGGGTGAAATACCAGATGATGGAATTGATAATGATGAAAATGGATATATTGATGATAGAAGTGGCTGGGATTTTGGAGATATGGATCATGTAGCCATGGATTATAATGAACATGGAACCATGGTTACTTCAATAGTTGTAAGAACGTCCCCGGGATGTATATTTCTTCCTTTAAAGTTAATCAAAGATGGAGGGTTATCCTTTGGAACAGGAGAACTTGTAGAAGGTATCTATTATGCGGTAAGTATGGGAGCAAATGTAATAAATTTAAGCCTTACAATACCAGATTCCCAAGCTGTCAGGCAAGCTATTGAGACGGCAACTAATTCCGGGTGTCTTGTTGTTAGTGCCGCCGGAAACAACGGAGGTGATGTTGAATTTCCTGCAATAATGGATGAAGTTATAGCTGTGGGTTCTCTTAATGATAAAGAATCGATAGCATACTGGTTTTCACCACAGGGACCAGAGCTTGATATTGTTGCTCCCGGGGTAGCAGTAGATGTGATATCCCTTGGAGGTATTTCTTCCCGTGCCACCGGTACTTCATTTAGTACGCCTATGGTTTCAGGAGCAGTTTGTGCATTAATATCAAAATTTCCCACTAAAAATCCGGCAGAAATAAGAAATATTTTATATAACGGATGCAGGGATCTTGGGAGTACAGGAAAAGATGATATCTTTGGTTATGGAGCTCTTGATGGAAGCAATCTTTTGATATCTGTGTATAATAATTTTGAAAAAATAGGCTTTGAAAAAGGGGAAATTAATAAAACGGTAACTTTACAAGATAATTATTATTGTGTATTAAACGTAAATCAAAAAAAAGGAGATACCCCCAAACAAGAGTGGATATTAATAGGGGGAAATCTAAAGGGAGAAGATTTTCTGTTTTTTTATAACGGCAGTGCTTTTATTGATTGGCAGGCAGGATTATCTGAACCTTCAATTGCAAGGATAATTATTGAGTCTGAAGTAAATATTTTAAATCCATTTTGCCCTGATCTTAATCTTGGAAAATTAGGATATACAACTACCGGTGAAAATATTTGGTATATGTATATCTATTCAACAAGTGATGATACTGCAAAAGATATTATGACGATTTATGAAGAAGGAAATATTATTTTTGAAAATATTATTACACTAACTATTGAATAAATAGTTAGTGATTAATTAATTAATCATGATATAAAAAGTATTTATAACCGTTCACGAACAAGAAATGTGATTTTTCGGTAATCTCACATTTGTAAGCACTTACAAGTGCCTTATATTCGCATAAACAGCTTGTCATATAATAGTTGTCCTATTATATGACAAGCTGTTTATGTGAAGTGTGAACGCTTACAAGTATTAAAAGGAAAATAAATGACTAAAAAAATTATATTAGTTAGTATTACATTTATGTTGTTTTTGTTTGTATTGTCAGCATATGCATCTAACCCTATGATTAAAAAACATCTTTTTTCACCTACGCCTAAAAATGATCAGGTAGTTACAGAGGTCAAACAATCGTTGGAAGCAAAAAAGTTATCCAAAGAACTTGAATTTACCGGAATTATTATGATTCGGAATGAACGTATGGTGCTTGTTAAGGATAAGAAAAAAAAAGAGTTAAAAACAATTTTTCGTGTGGGTGATAAAATAAGAACCATTACTGTTGATGAGATAGGTGCAAATTATGTTGTTCTTGCCGATAAAGAAAAAAAAATCAGGATAAATCTCTATAATGATAAAAAAGACAGACCGACAGCTCCTCCTATTCTAACTAATTCCCCTGCTACTCTATCTCCATTTGCACAAATTAAAAATAGAAATCAGGCAGGTATAGTACCTACCGGGACAAATACCAAAAATAGTAAATCTAAAAATGGTGTTCCAAATAGCATTATTAATTCTATTAAGAAAAATTCAGCATCAAAGGGTTTAAATCAGAAAAATACAAAC
>NBLS01000045.1 GCA_002084385.1 Desulfobacteraceae bacterium 4572_19 | reverse complement strand
CCTTTTGCCCGGATTAAATTTTCAATATCAATTTCGGTCAGAACAATATCCCGATCTATCTGGGTTTCATCTTTCCATGCAAGAACATATTCGTATATCCCGGCTCTTTCCCTAATCCTTTTGGTTTCTAACTCCCTGTTAAATTTTCCGGTATTATTTATTACACCTGTTTCAAAAAGTGAGGCAACTGTAATTATAAGTCCCGATCCGCAAATCCCCTTTGCTTTTTCATTACCAATGGTAATATTTATCGGTTCAAAAGTAAGAGGAGATATGGAAAAATCTTCTATGGCTCCTTTTGATGCACGCATACCAAACTCTATACCACCGCCTTCAAAAGCAGGCCCTGCACTGCATGCGGCACATGCCATCCAGTCTTTGTTTCCTATAACTATTTCAGCGTTAGTGCCAATATCTATAAAAAGTGTAAGTTTATCAGAGCGATACATTCCTGAACCCATAACTCCAGATACAATATCTCCGCCAACATAACTTGAAATTTGAGGGTATATTAATGCCCGCACATGGGAGCCTAATTCTATCCCCAGATCTTTTACACGAATAGGAGGATAAAAAGTAGATGCCGGAACGTAAGGAGCACGTCTTATATATTTTGGATTTATTGCAAGTAGAAGCTGTGTCATAGTTGTGTTGCCGGCAAAAGTAATGGTTGAAATATTTTCAGGATCCACTTTCGCTTTTTTAATAATTCTATTAACTATTTTATTGATAGTACTGATCACAACTTCTTGTAATACTGATAATCCATCTCCTTTTTCAGTGTACATAATTCGACTGATTACATCTTCACCATAACTGATTTGACCATTAAAATCCCCATACTCGGCAAGGGTTTCACCTGTTATAAGGTCTATTAATTGGCCAAATACAGTTGTTGTACCAATATCCATAGCAATGGAATAATTTTTATTTGTTGTATCACCGGCCTGAATATTTATAATTCTGTTTTTACTATTTTTTTTAACAGGCCGAAGTATTGTAACTGTAACTTTAAAATCATCATGGCGTAATATATCCGGTATTTTCTGCATCACAGGGAAAGTAACTTCAATACTGTGTTCATCTAAATTTTGAGAAAGGTATCGCTTTTAATAACAGCTTTACATGCAAGTTTACAGCCTTTTTCAATATCTTCAGGTGTAAGCATTTGAGAAATACCATCTTCAACTTCTCCCTTTTCAACAAAAACACGACATTTCCCACATACCCCATCACCTCCACATGAAGCATTTATATGAACACCGGCTTTCATGGCCGCATGGATAATCGTTGTCCCCTCTTCTACTTCTATTTCATTTTCGTTTGGTAGAAATTTTATTTTAAACATACTTTAAATCCTTTTTATTATCATACTTAGGTTTACTTAAAGAATAAATTAACCCAATATATTTCACCTTGTTTCAAAATCTTCTCCCTCAATAGATTCAAAAAAATTATCGTAAGATGCTTTTCCAATAAGTTCCATTGCTTGTATTCTACTTAATTCCCGTAATTTTTTACGATCTTTATCTACTTTAATATTAATGGCATCATGTACATATTCGCACAAGCTTTTGTACTTTAAGTCCTTATAAACTTTTTTTATAAAATAATAACTTTCAGGTTCTATTTGAACTTCTGCTTGAATCATCATATCCTCCTTTCCAGTATTTATGCTTCTTAAATTATTATTACACACAATTATTACTTGTTGAAGTATAAAATTTTTTATATATAAATACAAGGTATTATTAATTCCACAATAAAGCAAACTCATAATACCTTAACGAAATTTTTTATAATTTTCAAAAAAGAATTAAAAAACTTATTGCAAAAAAAAAAAATTAGGGATAGAAATAATGCAATAAAGTAATAAATCTGGGAGGAAACAAAAATGATTAAACTTGATTTTAATAAAGGCAATGGGCTTCTTCCGGTTATTGTTCAAGAGTATAAAACCAAAGAAGTTTTAATGCTTGCATATATGAACGAAGAGGCATGGCAAGTTTCTCTTGATACAAGCAAAGCAACATATTACAGTCGTTCCAGAAAATCATTATGGGTCAAGGGGGAAACTTCCGGTAATGTGCAGATTATTAAAGAAATCCGTTTTGATTGTGATAATGATACCATTTTGCTTAAAGTAGAACAAACAGGCGGTGCTGCATGCCATAAGGGTTACCGAAGTTGTTTTTTTAATAAAATTAATAAAGATGGTTTGGCTGTAATAGATGGGGAGAAAATTTTTAACCCTGAAGATGTGTATTAGAGCTCACCCTGAAATTACCATTATATACATGTAAAAAAAAGGAAAGAAAATGAGTTTAAAGTTAAGACTTGGAATTCCAAAAGGAAGTTTGCAGGATGCAACTATTGCCCTTTTTAAACGATCAGGCTGGAAAATAGATGTTAGCGGAAGAAGTTATTTTCCTGAAATTAATGACGATACCATAGAGTGTGCCCTTTGCAGGGCACAGGAGATGTCGCAGCATGTTGAAGCCGGATTAATTGATGTTGGGCTGACCGGAAAGGATTGGATAGCGGAAAATCAGTCCGATGTGCATCTTGTATGCGATCTTGTATATTCTAAAGTTAGTGCCCGTCCTGCAAGGTGGGTTATTGCTGTTGCATCGGATTCTGATATAAAAACAATAGAAGACTTGCAGGGTAAAAAAATATCAACAGAACTTGTTAAATTTACGCGAAGATACTTTAATGAACGTAACATTGATGTAAACATTGATTTTTCATGGGGTGCCACAGAAGCTAAAATTATTTCAGGATTAGCTGATGCAATTGTAGAAATCACAGAAACTGAAAGCACAATAAAAGCACATGGGCTTCGTGTAATACATGAACTTATGCTAACAAATACCCAGCTTATCGTAAACCATGATTCGTGGAAAGATCCTGTCAAAAGAGAAAAAATTGAACAGATTGCTCTTTTGCTTCAAGGTGCACTTGTAGGCGACAAGATGGTTGGCTTAAAGATGAACGTTCCTGAAACTTGTATTGAAGATGTTATTAATCTGCTCCCAAGTCTTAATGCCCCAACTGTTGCTCACCTTTATAAGTCACCATGGCTTTCAATAGAAACTGTTATCGACTCCCAATCAGTTAGAAACCTTATACCTGAACTTATGAAAAAAGGTGCAGAAGGTATTGTGGAGTATCCCCTTAACAAGGTGGTATAAATAGGTGCTCCCAAGATTCACTACTGAAAAAAGGAGAAAAAATGATTAATTCGGAATATATAAAAACGAATGTTGCTGAACATGGAATAATGATTGTACCAACATTACAAAAGGATCCAATTTTAAATTTAGGGAAAAATCCTATTTTATGTGGAATAACTGATGCTTCTGATAATATTGATCAATATCTTTATGGAAAAAGAAGGTAATATAAATGGTTGCAAAACGAGCTGAAAGTATTACTCCATTTATTGTGATGGAAATTCTTGAAAAAGCCCATGCCATGGAACGTGAAGGAGTAGATATTATTCATATGGAAGTGGGTGAGCCGGATTTTGATATTCCGAAATGTGTAAAGGATGCGGTGTTTCAAGCCTTTGATAAAAGTGATACTCACTATACCCACAGTCTTGGAAAAATCGAACTTCGGGAAGAGATATGCAGATATTATAAAAAAATATATGGTGTTATAATTGAGCCTGATAGAATTGTTGTTACATCCGGAACGTCTCCTGCCATGTTTCTTTTATTTTCGACCCTGCTTGAAAATGGCGATGAGATAATTGTTTCCAATCCCCATTATGCATGTTATCCTAATTTTATTAATTTTTTAGGAGGGGTTCCGGCATTTGTTCCTGTTTATGAAAAAAATGCTTTTCAATATACACCAGAAGCTATAAAAGAGAAGATAAATAGTAAAACAAAGGGGATTTTAATAAATTCACCGTCTAACCCTACAGGAAATGTTCTCTCTAAAAGTCAAATAAAAGAGATAGCTGATATTGCTGATGCAAATTCACTTTATGTTATTTCAGATGAGATATATCATGGATTGATTTATAGTGGAAAAGATCACTCTATTCTGGAATTTACAGAAAATGCATTTGTTTTAAATGGTTTTTCAAAACTTTTTGCAATGACAGGATTAAGACTTGGATACCTTATTGCACCAAAACAATTTATGAGGGCAATACAAAAAATGCACCAAAATTTTTATATCTCGGCAAATTCCGCAATTCAAATGGGAGGTATTGCAGCACTTAA
Source organism: Desulfobacteraceae bacterium 4572_19 (assembly GCA_002084385.1). The sequence goes on along the minus strand of NBLS01000045.1, from coordinate 2,529 downwards.
AAATGCAGATAAAGACGTTGCTCGTATGAAAGAAATATACGATAAAAGACGACAGTACGTAGTGAAGAGAATAAAAAAAATGGGGCTTGGAATTACGGTTGAACCAACAGGAGCATTTTATGTATTTGCGAATGTAAAACATCTTTTCGATAAAAAACAGAATAACTTGTCTGCTGGAATTGAAAATCCTGACCTTAAAAGTGAAATTAAAAGCCAGAATTTTAAGACCTCGGATTCTCAAATAAGTTCTTATAAATTAGCTTTCGATATTTTGGAAAAAGCTCATGTTGGTGTTACGCCGGGTATTGATTTTGGTTCAAACGCTGAAGGCTATCTGCGATTTTCATACGCAAATTCCATGGAAAATCTTAAGGAAGGTTTAGATAGACTGGAGGTTTATTTTAAGAATGCATGTTAAATCAGCTGAATTTATTACAAGTGCCGTTAAGCCGTCCCAATATCCTGTTGGAGAATTATCAGAAATTGCCTTTGCCGGACGATCCAATGTTGGGAAATCATCTTTAATCAATACTTTGGTAAATCGAAAAAAGTTAGTTAAAACCGGCTCTACCCCGGGACGCACACAACTTATAAATTTTTTTAATATAAATAAGGAATTTACATTTGTTGATCTTCCTGGTTATGGTTACGCCAAAGTGCCGGAACATATTCGGAAACAGTGGGCTCCCATGATTGAAACATATCTTTCAACAAGACAAACCCTGAAAGGTGTAGTTTTATTAATTGATATAAGAAGGACTCCGAAAAAAGAAGAGATAGATTTAATTGCATGGTTAGATAGTTATAATATTCCGGTTCAAATTATACTTACAAAAGCTGATAAGTTATCAGTTAACAAACGCAGACAAAGACCTGTAATAATTGCAGAATCCCTCTGTTTGAAAAAAGATAATTTTGTTATGTTTTCTGCTAAATCACGAATGGGCCTTAAAAAACTTTGGAACGAAATTGAAAGGTTATTAGATAACCGCCATGGCGAATAATACGCCAGAACAAAAAATGGTAAACGTTCACAATACCTCATCTTCGCATAAACAACTTGTCCTATATAAAACAACTATTATATGATAAGTTGTTTATGCAAATATAAGGCACTTGTGAACGCTTACAAAAATAAGAGTCTTTTTAGTACAGCTTTTTCAGGGACTTTCATATAAAAAAATAATGGATAATATGGAAAAAAAAGAAAATTTTAAATCTGGTTTTGTTGTTATAGCCGGAGCCCCTAACGCAGGCAAATCAACTCTTCTTAATAAAATGCTTGGAATGAAAATTGCGATTACATCCAGAAAACCCCAAACCACGCGTGATCGAATTCTTGGAATTGTAAACAGGCAAAATTCACAGCTTGTTTTTATGGATACACCAGGCATACATAAGGCAAAAGCAACTTTAAATATAAGAATGGTGGATGCTGCTATTTCTGCCATGAATGATGTGGATATTGTTCTTTTGTTAATAGATGCTTCTTTGCCTGATGTGGAATCGGAAAAAATTCTTGTAAAAAAACTTCATAAACAAAAAAATCCGGTTGTGCTTGCCTTAAACAAGACGGATCTTCTTAAAAAGAAAGAAATTCTTTCTATTGTTGAACAGTGGTCAGATATATATCCATTTAAGGAAGTGATACCAATATCTGCAAAACATGGAACTAAAGTAGAAAAAATATTGGAAACGTTAGAAGAGTTACTGCCCCATGGTCCCCAGTTATTTCCTGAAGATACTATAACTGATCTTTCTGAACGGTTTATTGTGGCAGAAATGATACGTGAAAAAATTTTTCGTCAAACCGGCCAGGAAATTCCATACTCCATCGCAGTATCGGTGGATACATTTAAAGAGAAAAGAAATTGTACCTATATTGATGCAACGATTAATGTTGAGCGTGATTCGCAAAAAGGAATAATAATAGGTAAAGGTGGATCTAAGCTTAAAACTATAGGTGAAGATGCACGACAAGATATTGAAAAAATGTTAGATAGAAAAGTCTTTCTTAAACTTTTCGTAAGAGTTCAAAAGAACTGGAGTACTGACACCCGTGCATTAAGAAACTTTGGATATGATTTTACTAAAGGGAGATAGTTTAATTTTTATACCTGATAATGATTATGTAAAAAGAGAGAAAAATAAAGCAAGAGAGCTTCGACACTCCCAATGGTGGAAGAGGCGTTGTGCAAAAGGGGTTTGCAATTATTGTGGAAATTCTACTGCACCGAAAGAACTTACAATGGATCATATTGTACCAATTTCAAGGGGAGGACTTAGCACCAAGGGAAATGTAACTCCAGCTTGTAAGGACTGTAATTCAAGAAAAAGACAACTTCTTCCCATGGAGTGGGATGACTATTTAAAAAAAACCGGTTTCTTTAATGAAATATAATATTCCTTTTTTTATAATTTGCCATTGCGAATGATACACAACAACAAAAAATGTAAGCGTTCACAAGCACCTCATCTTCGCATAAACAGCTTGTCATATATAGGGTTCGCAAAAAAATAACTTGTACT
>NBLS01000044.1 GCA_002084385.1 Desulfobacteraceae bacterium 4572_19 | reverse complement strand
GTAAATTTTTCCTCTTCATTTATAATGCCGAGGCACATTTCTAAAGCACCTTGTCCAAATTGATTGCTATACTCTTCATGGTTGGTGCTTTGAAGGAAATCTCTTATAAGTACCTGACTTGTTCTTTTAGTTTTATCTTTTCTAATATCAATTGGGTGTTTGGGTTCTTCAAATGGATTCCACTTTTCATAGCCGGATTTTTTTATTTTTTTCTGTCCACGGGAACCCATCGCATTAAATATGGCTTTTTTTTTATTTTCAATCTCTTCAGAAGTAAAGGTTTCCATTATTATCACTTTCTATTTTTTATTGTCATTATTATTATCAATGCCCATATATTCGCTTGAATATTCAACAAGAATTGCCATGGATAAAGGTACAATCATATCTGCCATTTTGGTGTGTTTGGATTTAATATCTTGCACAAGTTCTTCAGAGATAATGTACATTTGCTTGTAAAGAATATCCATATTAACCGTAGGGTATTTATCTCCTTGGGTAAAACCGGTTTTACCGCAAGTATGGCTGATACCACCGCTTGAAGTAGGGATTCCGTACAAGCGACATGTAAGAGGTCTGTCTTCATACATGGCACACATGTCTTTTTCATTTAAAAATGGACATCTCACTCTCTCTTGAGCCATTTTCCCAAGAACTTTTACTTCATTTTTATCTTTCTTAAATTCTGCATAAGCAGCTTTTTTAAGTCGGTGAATTTTCCTGTCTGCCATATTGGCGGCATCAAGAATTTTGAGTTTTTCCAATCCTTCACAGTTTTGATTAAACTTATGATTGATATAGATAGCTTCTATAAGCGTAAGGTCAAAAAGAGCATGACAGCAGTCTGAACATCCCTGAACACATTTTACACACTCTTTGTGTTCATTTTTTACTTGATTAAATGCTTGATCAACTTTTTGTGATAGTGCTTCATATCTTGTAAAATAAGGTGTGAAATTTATTTCCATAATAATTCCTTAGTAATTTTATATGAAAGTTTATAAAAAAAGCCAGATTATAAAGACTTTCATTTTTTGTTGTGACATATCATTCGTCATGAAAATTATATGAAAGTCCATAGAAAAGCTGTATTATAAAGACTGTCATTTTTTCGTTGTGGCGGATTATCCGCCATGGTAAGTTTTTGTTATTTTCCAATACAAAAGTTTTTAAAAATACTATCTAAAATATCCGGTTGGGAAGAGATACCCGATACATCATTTAGAAGTTGTAAAGATTCTGAAATATCTATTGCAATTAATTCAAGGGATAATTCGCAATTAAATCCTTGATAAGCCGTATCGGCAGCCGATATTGCCTGTTCAATTAATATTTTATGTCGTAAATTCGGCAGTATGGAACTTTGAGCATCTTTAAGATTATCTAAACCGTTGTCTCCAAGACAAATTGAGACGATCTTTTTTTTTAGATTCAAAATACCCTGACCGCTTAATGCGGAGATTGCTACGGCATATTTATCTTTTGTTAAATAATTTAATTTTATGCCTATTTCACTATCTTTGGTATTACCATCTTTAGTTCTACTATTTGAGCTCTTATTATTTTTGCTTTTACCATTATCAGATGGGTTAATAATATCAATCTTGTTATATACAGTAATAATTTTTTTTTCTTTGCAATTATCTATGATGGATTTTTTTAAGACGGAATTTTCTAATTTATGTGGAGTTGAAATATCCTTGACTAATAAAATAATATTGGCTTCTTCTATTTTCTCAAGGGTTTTTTGTATTCCAATAATTTCAACCGGATCACTGGAATCATGTATTCCGGCAGTATCGGTTATTACAAAAGGTACTCCGTTGAGATTAAGGCAATCTTCTACAAAATCCCTTGTGGTTCCGGGTATAGATGTAACAATTGATCTCTCCTGTTCGATAAGCTGGTTCATTAAACTTGATTTTCCTACATTTGGTGCACCTATTATCGCAAGTTTAATTCCATCACGCAGGAAATGGGCATTATCATAATGGAGGACAAGATTTTTCAATGGTAATATTATATCGTTATTTATTATTTCAGCCGTAACCTTGTAATCAATTATATCCCCTGCTTCATCTGGAAAATCTATGCCTGCTTCAATTTTTGTTAAAAGGTCAAGAAGAATTTTTCGAAAATTTGAAATAACCTTCCATTTAGAAAGGCACGTTTTGTAAATTCACCAGGTCCTGCAAGTTGAACGCCCTTTTGGATTAGAATTTCAAGAATAACCCGTAGAACAAAGGGACCAGAATGGGCTTGAATTTCAACCACATCCTCTCTTGTATATGAATTTGGCTTTTTCATTATAACAAAAAGCACTTCATCAATATCCCTGTTTGTTTCAGGGTCGAAGATGTATCCATGATATAATTTATGTGATTGATACGGTAAACTTAAATTTTTACCATTTAAAGTCCTTTTATCTTGTGTAATATTATCATGTTTTTTACAGCCTCGTCGAAACACAGATGCTGATAGAGTTACAGCCTCCGGTCCGGAAATTCTAATAATTCCAATTCCTCCCGTACCTTGTGGAGTTGCAATGGCTGCAATTGTCGAAAGGTTTTCCATTTTTGTCTTATGCTTCCATCTTCGTTTCCACCGGTATTTCCACTGGTATTTCCACCGAACTTTCATTCAGATTTTCCACCATATTTGTAGCTGGTTGAGTGGAATGATGCTGGGGGGTTGTTCTTTGTGAATAAGGACGATACGGTTGAGCTTGTTTTTTATTTCTGTATTGACTTTTTCTGGGGAAAATAACAAGCCGTCTGTAATATCCATCACCCATACTTTGGGTTCTTATGCCTTTATCGTCTTTTAAGGTGAGATGCACAATCCTTCTATCATGTGCATTCATCTGACCTATTGTAGTGGACTTTCCAGTGTATTTTGCTTTTTCAGCAAGTTTGCGTGCAAGACTTTTTAAATTGTCTCGTCTTGTATCAAGATAGCCTTCAACATCAATTTGTACACGAATTCGGTAATCACTCTGTTTATTTACAATTTTATCCACAAGGTACTGAAGAGCTTCAAGTGTTTGACCACGTCTGCCTATCAGCATTGCCGATTTACCGCCTTCAATATTAAAAGAGAGTCTTCCAATATCATTTTTTACAGTAATTACAGCATCATCTGTGATTAAATCAGTTATTTTACGAAGTACTTCTAATCCAAGAGCTTCTATCTCATCCGATACTGGTTCTTTGTGCATAAAAGATCGTGGGAATTCAGGTCGCTCAGTTGCTGTGTTTTCAGTGATATTTGATGAAGTAGTACCTTTCCCAAAATATTTATTACCATCCGGTTTGCCTGTAAAAGAGTTCTTGGCAATTGGTTTGTTGTTAGATGATTTAAAATTATTTGATTTGGAACCTGTATCCCCAAAAGCTTCATCCACAAGGGAGGAAACGCCTTCAGATGAGAAGACATCTATTTTTTCACTTGCTTTAATAGTATTCTCCTGGGCTTTCGAAAGTTTTACACGAATTTTTGCGTTTTTTATACGCACAAGCCCAAATATACCCGAGGATCCAGAGGATAAAACATCATATTCAAGATCTTTTTTATCTATATTTAATTCACTACAAGCTGTCTTTACAGCCTTATTTACGTTTTTGCCTTCAAATTCAAGAAAAGGCTTCATGTTTACCTCCAGTTATTTTGTGATTTTCTTTGTAATATAATATTGTTGCGAGATTGATAAAACATTGTTTACAAGCCAATAAAGAACAAGGCCCGAAGAAAAATTAATAAAAATAAATGTAAAGAAAACCGGCATAAGCATCATCATTTTTGCTTGGGTAGGATCACCTGCCGGAGGGGACATTTTCTGTTGCAAAATCATTGTTCCACCCATAATCAGGGTAAGTACTGGAATACCACATGGTGGATCCATAAAAGGGATTTGAAATCCAAAATGAAAAAGTCTGTCAGGTGCAGAAAGGTCAGTAATCCATCCAAAAAAAGGTGCATGCCTTAACTCTATGGCAGAATAAAGCATTCTGTAAAGAGCAAAGAAAATTGGCATTTGAACAATCATTGGAAGGCATCCGCTCATGGGATTAACCTTATATGTTTTATATAGTCCCATTACCTCTTTATTCATTCGTTGCTTATCATTTTTGTATTTTTCTCTTATTTCCATCATTAAGGGCTGTAATTTTTTCATTTCGGCCATGGATTTATAACTTTTATTTCCAAGGGGCCAAAACAGTAGCTTTATTAATATTGTTAAAATAATAATTGCTACTCCATAGTTCGGGATAAACTTGTATATAAAGTTCATCAACCAGAGACAAGGTTTTGCTATAATATTAAACATTCCAAAATTTACATTTCATAGCTGACTCTTCCACTTCATCCGGAATAACAGCAGATATAAAGTAACGTCCTTGCTCTGCAACCCATGCAAGTTTTCCAGAATACAGACTTTTTTCTTCAATATCGCCTACTTCCACCTCCTCTAATTCATTATTAATTAATGCACATGATCCTTCAAAACCAAACTGCATGCTGGATTCCGGAGCTTTGTTACACTTAATTCGTCCTGAAAACTTCTATCAGAATTGTTTTTAATAACTACATCATATTTAATCATGTAGCTGTTTGCGGAAAATGTAAACACCTTTTCCACAGTAAATCCATCATTTGACTTCCAACTGAAAATTACCTCTCTTGTTCCCTCATTAACTGAAACAGGTCCGGTTGCACCGTGGGCACTAAATACAGCATCTTGTAAACCATCAATTCCATTGGCAGAAAATCCTAAAATAACCGTACCTGACTTCTCGGTAACCATCTGTTTTAAAGCATCTTCATTGGCAAAAGTCTCCCTATATTTTTTTAAGAAAAAGCTCGTAACCACAGCCCCTGCTTCTGATATTTCAACAGTATAAAGAGGCGTATCAATTGTAACAGTTTTGGCATCTTGTATAAGCTTGGAAGATGCTTTAGTTACATCCGTTATAGAATTTTTTGATGAAAGCAAAGAGTGGTTCTGTCCCGTTTGACTGCTTTCTGCCAAGGTTATATCCGACTTATTTTTACTTGCCGAACTTGTAATTCCATGTTCAGCATCTGATACTTTATCGGCAGTTTTTGTTGTCTGCTGGGTTATATTTTGCTCGGGTGTAAAAAAGTAGTTCCAGCAAAAGAAAACAAGACATGATAATACAATTGCTGTAATTAAACGAACCTGTTCCATTTTTTCTCCTACGTATTTAGATATTGTATCAAGTTATTTTTTTGCCCAAGCTATTTTTTGCCCAAATTACCTTTATTGTTAAGGACTATGCACTTGTAAGCAGTTAGTCAATGTAAGCACTCACAATATTTCCTCTTCGCATAAACAGAATATATATAAAAAACAAAATTATTATATGACAAGCTGTTTATGCGAATATAAGGCACTTGTGAACGCTTACAATGTGAAATTATCGAAAAATCACATTTATTGTTCGTGAACAGTTACGTTAATTTTTATGAAAGTCCTTTACTAAGGCCATGATGCAAAAGTGCCGTATAAGCGTATTCCGAACAGGATGGATAAAAACGACATGACGGACCCAGAACAGGTGATAATGTGTATTGATATACCTTTATGAGCATGCAAATAAGATGTTTAATCATTGTATTCTCATTGCAGTTTTTTCAAAAATCGTTTGCAGGGCTTTAAAAGTTTGCAAAGAAGTTAAGTTCGCCACTTTTTTCTTTGCAATTATATTTATATCCCAACTTCCTGTAATCTTTTGCCTGTTCAATCTGAAGTATTCTCTTACAAAGCGTTTAATTCTATTACGCACCACAGCATTTCCTACTTTTTTTGTTACTGTAATACCGATACGAACATGACCATATTCACTTTTTGAAACAGCAGCAATAAAGCAATCGCTGTGAATTTTGTTCCCAGATTTTGCTAATCGTATAAAGTCAGCTCTATTTAAGATTCTGCTTGTTTTTGGAAAAGAAAATTTACTCAATAAGTATTGACCTGTTTTTAATAATTTGCCATGGTGAATAATCTGTCACAACGAACAATGAAAGTCTGTAAGCGTTCACAAGCACCTCATCTTCGTATAAACAGCTTGTTATATTATTAGGAAGTCGTTTATGCGAATATAAGGCACTTGTGAACGCTTACAAATGTGAGATTACCGAAAAATAACATTTCTTATTCGTGAACGGTTACGAAAGTCTTTTGTTATGCAGATAATTTTTTTCGTCCTCTTGCTCTTCTTCTTTTAATAATCCTTCTGCCTGCAACTGTTGACATTCTATTTCGAAAACCATGTTTTCTAGAACGTTTAATATTACTTGGTTGATATGTACGCTTCATAAATACCTCTTTTTAAATTTTTATATGAAAGTCCATAAAATATTAAGACTTTCATTTTTCATTGCGGTAGATTATCCACCACGGCAAGTTTAATAAATCTCCTTAAATTGCAACCCTATAACCATAAAACACTGCACATAAACCATAAAATATTTAATGCGTCAAGCGAAAAACGTACACGCTTGAAATTTTATGAAAATTACTGTAAATTGTTTTCAATTATTTCATACTCTTCGAGATGAAAATTCGTTTTGGGGTATATAGAAACCTCCCCGTTAATTTTTTCTTCTATAGCAGATATAAGATGGTTCTCAGCGTCGCTCAGAAGTTCAGCTATTTCAGGATTTACATTAACGGTGAAACTATTGCCGATCATATCACGAGATTCCCGTTGCAGTTCCCGGCATATTTTTAACCCTACAGATTTACGAGACATTAATATTCCATCCCCATGACAATAAAAACAAGGTTCGCACAACATTCTGGAAAGGGACCTGTGGACTCTTTTTCTTGTCATCTGGATTAATCCAAGATCGGACATGGGTAAAACATTCGTTTTACTTTTATCTTTTTTTAAATGTTCTTTTAAGAGACTGCAAACTTTTTCACGATTGGATGGTTTAACCATATCAATAAAATCAATAATAATAATTCCGCCAAGGTTTCTTAAACGAATCTGGTAAGCTATCTCTTTTACGGCTTCAAGATTTGTTTTTAATACAGTCTCTTCAAAGTTATGTTGTCCGACAAAACGTCCTGTATTTACATCTATAGCCACGAGGGCTTCTGTATGTTCAATAACTATATATCCACCAGATTTAAGCCAGATTTTCTTTCTCATGGCACGGGCAATATCTCCTTCAAGATTGTATGCATCAAAGATAGGCTCCGGTTCATTATAATGTTCTATCGAAACATTTAGTCCCGGCATAATATTATTAAGAAAATCGCTTACTTTTTCATAGCCTAATTTTGAATCTATAATAAGCTTATCTGCATCATCTATAAGAAGATCTCTTACTGCTTTGAATGTTACGTTAAGATCCCGGTGTAAAATTGAAGGAACTGGTGCTGTCTGGCTTTTTTTCTGAAGTTTCTCCCATGTTCTTCCCAAAAGACCAATCTCTCTTGCAAGTTTTTTCTCTTGAATTCCCTCGCTTGCTGTTCGTAAAATATAACCAAACGGGGTCGTTCTCATGGAGAGAATCATTGCCTTTAAACGTGCCCTTTCGGCCTCATCTTCAATACGTCTTGAAATGCCTATATGGTCAACCATGGGCATAAGAACCATAAATCTGCCGGGTAAAGATATATGAGACGTAACTCTGGCACCTTTGCTTCCAAGGGGTGATTTGGCAACTTGCACAAGAATTTCTTGTCCTTCAACAATTAACTCTTCAATTTTGTATTCACTCTTTTTGGATTCTGAAGTCCACTCTTTCATCAGTTTATCTGTGTTGTTTTGATTCTCTTTTATATGATTATTTTCAAGTGCTTGCTCAGCCGGATAGTCTTCAACATACTTAGAAGCATCTTCAGCATCTTTTTCAAGTCGTTGTTCCAATACTGAATAATCTTCTTCCAATACGTCATCCACATAAAGAAAAGCTGCTTGCTTTAATCCAATATCAATAAAAGCTGCCTGCATACCGGGAAGAACACGTTGAACCCTTCCTTTATAAATATTTCCTGTAATATTGGAATCATCACCACGTTCAATAAAAAGTTCTACAATATTTCCGTTTTCAACAAGTGCTACACGGGTTTCGTTACTTGTTACATTTACAATTAATTCTTTGTTACACATCAAAATATATCCTGGAATTAAAGCCTGCTTATAAATTAGGATAAGAAACAGTTTCTTCATTTAAGATAGAAGTTGTTTTATTCTTATCTCTTATATTTATACATGCTTTACCTTTCTTTTTATGTAAAATTAAAATCTAAGTACTAAATCAAAATAGGTTGTCGATTAAATTGTTAGGAACACAGTCAGAGGTAAATTTTACTATACAAGCTTGTTTTATAACATCTTCCGGAAGATTAAAAATTTTTAATAAAACTTCAAAAGGTCTTGCAGCTTTTCCCGGCTCTGAATTTAATTCCAATTGTAATGCACCATCATCTTGTAGTGCTATGTTAATAACTGCCTCCTTTAAGTTGATTTTTTTTACTTTCCCTTTTTTATTTTTACGACAAATAATAGATTCATAATCTATTTGGTATTGTGCAAGTTTATCCTTATTAAATTCTTGATTTTTAAGTTTTATTAAATAAAACTTTGATGTGGGTATCTTTTTACTGCTTTTTTTTGGGGATAGTACACAGCTATGAATTTTAAGACCAGACGGAAGATGGAGGTTTAATTTTTCTTGGATTAAGCTTGGTTTTATATGCTCCTGAACAGTTAGATAGAAATTCTCCCCAAGGCTTTCAATCCCAAGAGGCAGAGGATCTTCAAATGATGTTTTCATCATTGGGTGAAAGCCTTCGGAGTATTTAACAGGAATTTGTGCACGCCTTATGGCACGCTGGATAATGTTTACAAGCTCTAAATGTCCAAAGTATTTTGCATGGTCTTGTTTGGAATAACAAAGTTTTACTTTTTTATAGTTTTGATTTACGGTTGTTTTTGGTTTTTTTCCAGGTGGATACACCTTCTCGTGTTTATTTTCATTTTCACTTTTATCTTCGTTTTTACTCTCATTTTCATTCTCATTCTCACTCTTCTTTTCACTAAATATAACAGGTTTAACCTCTTCAAAGTTACACACGCCACAACCTGTGCATTCAGTAAAACGGCAATCGTTTGTTAAAGTAGCATTTTCAGATTTTTGATATTCGTCTATAAGGAATTTTTTTGATATCCCCACATCAATATGATCCCAAGGTAAAACCTCATCTTTTTTTCGTTTTCGATGAATAATTACATTTCCATTAATCTCTTCTTTTTCTATCGCCTTTTTCCATAAATTAAAATTAAAATGGTCACTCCATCCGTCAAATCTGCATCCACTTTTATATGCGGTAACCAAAAGAGAAGAAAGCCGTCTGTCACCCCTTGCCCAAAGTCCTTCCAGAAAACTTGTTTGTGGTGATTGCCATTTAACCTGAACGTTAGAAAACTTAAGCTTTTCTTTTAACCATGAGATTTTTTCTATAGATTGTTCCACAGTAAGTTGGGATGACCATTGAAAAGGTGTGTGTGATTTGGGAATAAATGTTGTAATGCTTACATTAATTTTTTCCTTATGTCCCTTTTGCCCTTTAATTTGTCTTAATATATTAACAAGATCTACAATACCTTGCAAATCTTCATCGGTTTCAGTGGGCAATCCTATCATAAAATAAAGTTTTATTACACGCCATCCCAACATAAAAGCGTTGGAAACAGTAGAAATTATTTCCTCTTCGGTAATACCTTTATTTATAACATCCCGAAGTCTTTGGGTGCCGGCTTCAGGAGCTATGGTAAAACCTGTTTTCCGAACACGCTTTATAAGCTTCATAAGTTCTGGTGTTAAACGCCCTGCACGAATAGAAGGAAGAGAGATGGAGACATGTTCTGATGCATATTTATTCATAAGATTTTCCATTAAAGATGAAATGCATCCATAATCTCCTGTGCTTAATGATAACAATGATATATCTTCGTACCCTGTTGTTATAAGGGAATCTTTTGTAATTTTAAGAAGGTTCTCTACCGACCTTTCTCTTACAGGACGATAAATCATTCCGGCTTGGCAAAATCTACATCCACGACTGCATCCCCTTGCTACTTCAAGTCTTAACCGATCATGAACAGGTCGTCCAAAAGCTACTACCGGAAATTTTGGAAACGGGGCAAAATCAAGATTGGCAACAATTGCTTTTTTAACCTTTTTATATTCCTGATTTACAGGAGTAAGTGTCTGAAAAATAATATTATCATGCGTATCAGTATTGATAATATTGGTATCACCACCTGTATCAATGCTTGTTATGTAAGAAGGCTTAAAAAATGAAGGGATGTAAACGCCTTCAATTTCAGATAACATTTTAAGAAGGCACTCTTTTTTTTTATTTTTACTCTCTTTCCACTTAATCCATGTTGAAGATATTTTTAAAATTACTTCTTCACCGTCTCCAATTACCATTGCATCAAAAAAGTCAGCAAGTGGTTCAGGGTTGACAGCACAAGGACCACCGGCAATAATCAATGGATATGTTTCATCCCTTTGAGCCGCATAGAAAGGAATGGAAGAAAGCTCAAGCATTAATAAAATATTGGTAAAATTTAATTCGTATAAAAGACTGAACCCAATAATATTAAAATCTTTAATGGGTTTATGACTCTCCTGGGAAAAAAGGGAGATATTTGAACTTCGCAAATAGTTTTCCATATCCAAGGCAGGTGCATAAACCCTTTCTGCAACAAGAAAACTTTTTTTATTTAATATATCATAAAGTATTTGCAGACCAAAATGGGACATTCCTATTTCATAAAGATCTGGAAAAGCAAGAGCAATATTAAGCTTAATTTCTTCAGGCTTTTTTCTTACAGAGTTAATCTCAGAACCAAGATAACGGCTTGGTTTTTCAACAAGCGGTAATATATCTTCAATAGAATTAATAATCATTTTTTACTATAAACTCCTAATGTACTATAACTTTCACGATGAATAATACGCCACAATAAAAAGTGAAAGCCTTTATAATGCAATTTTCTTATGGACTTTCATATAAATCACTATGGCGGATAATACGCCACAACAAAAAAATTAAAGTCTTTTATAATATAGCTTTCCTATGGACTTTCATATAAAAATATTTATAACCGTTCACGACCAAGAAATGTGATTTTTCGGTAATCTCACATTTAAAAAAAAAGTGTAACTACTTATAAAGCTGAGGCTACCAAAAAATAGTATTATTTAGTTGTATGAAAGTCTATAGGAATTTGTAATGTGAGATTACCGAAAAATTACATTTCTTGGTTGTGAACGGTTACAGGAATTTTAAGAAGTACAAGTTGTTTTTTTGTGAGTTTTAAGCGAAGCATTATTAATATTCTATTCAATATTCATTGTGTAGTGTGTACCTGTGAATTGAAATATATGATTATTAACTGTACGTGAAAAGAGAATACATAGGATTTGGTATGGGGATCGTAGATTTTTTTGTACCGAGATGGAAAAGAAATAACCCGAAAACTCGCCTTCTTGCAATAGAAGCTATGTCATCTTATGATGATATTGATATTCTTAAAAAAATGGCAGAAACAGATTCTGACTTAAATGTTAGAAATGCGGCAGTTTTAAAAATTGATAACATTAAAGTATTAGAAGAAAGTGCATCAACTGGTTTGGAAAATAATTCTGAATTAAGTGATGGCTCTTCTACATCAAAAAAAGTTTCTAAACAATTAGATGAACATTATTTGGAGAGTATTCATGCAAATCCTGACTTATCTGATGAAATTCTTGAAAAAATTGATGATGAAAAGATTTTAACATCTATAGCTATTGAAACACTAAATTCAAAGGTGCGTATTAATGCTGTTAAACGAATATTTAATGAGGAAAATCTTTGTGAAATAGCAACAAAAAATTGCGGAATAAAAGCTGGCAAAATTATTATAAAAAAACTTACAGATTTGTCAATGCTTGAACATGCCGTTAAAAATGCGTCAAATAAAAAAATAAGAAAACTTGCAAAGGCAAAGCTTGAAAAAATATTGCCGGGGATTTCTGATGAAGAAATACCGGAAATGGAAAAGCAGTTAGAGGTGGAAAACCAGCAGGTAGGAAATCTGAAAGATGTTCAGCATAAGATTTTTAAACAGGAGTTACCGGAAACTTTATCATCGATCAGGATTGGAAAAACTACTAAAATTGAAAAACCTACCAAGATTGAAAAACCTACTCAGAAAGATGATGGGGAACGTTCCCTTTTAAAGGAAGAATCCGGTGAGTCAGGATATGTTCAAGAAAAAGTAGATATTAAGAAAAAAGAGAAGGCGTTACAGGAAGAAAAAAATATTAAGGAAATTGAGGATAAGCTTTTACATTATTGTAACGAGATAGAAAAATTATGTGATACTTTTGCAGGAAAAAACATATTTGATTCTACTTCTTCTGATCGTGCTCTGATTGATCAAATAATAGATAGTTGGAACGTTGTAAATAAAACACATCTGCATAATGAGGTATTAAAAAAATATTTAACTCGTTTTGAACGTGCGGTACAGGTATTTGAGAATAGATGCAACGTATTGTCAGATGAAAAAGAAAAACAGATTACAATTGTTCAGAAATTAAACAGCATGTGTGAAGAGGCACAGTTGCTTTTAGACTCTGATTCCACTGAATCCCATTGGTTGAAGTTAAAACATGCTTGGGATATGATTTATTATGAAAATAATGAAACAGTATTCCAACGATAAACTATCAGAGCATTTTGAGGAGAGTAGCAGTCAGTTTTTTCGACAATATTCGGAGTATCAGGAAAATCGTGATTGGGAAATGTGGGCAAATTTAAAACAAAAAGAGGATATTTGTAAAAAAGTTGAACAGTTAAAGAAGCTTGTAGAAAGCGGACAGGTTACAAATGATCAGTTTGCAGGTTTTGTTCATCAGATAAGAGAGTATCAAGTTCAATGGAAACAGGTAGGACCGGTTGCAAGAAATGCAAATGAAAAGGTTTGGAATAAATTTGTTGAAACATGTAATTTTGTTTATAAACCTTGTTTGGATTTTAAGAGATTGCTTTGCAATAAAGTGTTGGAGTTATCGGAGGCAACAGACTCAATCCAATGGAATAAAAATTCAAAAATAGTTAGTGAAATTCAAAATGAATGGAATAGAATAGGTCCCTTACCGCTCGTTATTGAGGGTGATTTGCGTAAATTATTTCAAAATAATTCTAATTTGTTTTATGAAAATAGAAGAAGTTTTTTTCAAAAACGAGATGAAGATCGAGTAGATAGTTTGAAAATAAAAACCAATATTTGTGTTCAGGCTGAAATGTTACAAGATTCTGATAAATTTGGTGAAACAGCAACTCTGCTTATTAATCTTCAAAAACAGTGGAAAAAAATGGGGCTGGCACCAAAAGAAGAAGAACCTTTACTTTGGAAAAGATTTAAAAATGCATGTAATCATTTTTTTGCAAGATTTGATGCTGTTAAGGAAGAAAACCTGATTTTAAAACAACAATTATGTCAGGAAGTTGAAGATATTGCAAATACAATAACCGAAGATTCGGATTTAGAGGTAATCCGAAGGCAGTTTATAAATCTGCAAAATAGATGGAAACGTATAGGACAGGTCCCCAATAAAGATAAAAAAACTATTTGGGAACGTTTTCATAAACCCTGTAATGAATTTTTTACTTTGCGTAAAAAATCATTGTTAAAAATGGAACCGATATTTAATGAAAATAAACAGTTGCTCGAGCAGTTTATAAATACTGTAAATGAAACTTCTCAAGCATCTAACTTTAAAGATGGTACCGCACTTGTAAAAGAGTTGCAAAAAGAGTGGAAAAAAGTTGGTCCTGTTTTTCCGGGAGAAGAGAGAAAACTTCAAATTGAATTTAGAAAAGCGTGTGATAAGTTTTTTTCAAATAGTCGGCAACATTATTTGGCGATTCACAAGGGTAAAGAAGAGAATTTAAAAATTAAAGAAAATATTTGTCTTCAAATTGACAGTCTTATCAGAATTGCATCCCCTAAATTTAAAAGTAGTGGTAACTCTGAGGTCTCCATGGCAGAACAGCTTAATATTGCCTTGGAATTAAAAGATGAAATTCAGGTAAGCGGAAATTCAGAACAAACATTAAAAAATGCCATAAAAAAAATAAGAACGCTGGAACTAAAATGGAAAAACACAGGTCCTGTTCCAAAAGAGCAGGCACGAGCTATTAAACAACGGTTTCAAAAAGGTATGGATGAATTATATAGTTTGCGTCAAAAGTAACAGAGTTGAACCCACCAAATAATAAATTGTATTTGTTGGGTATTGCGATGCCCTTTAATTTAAGTTATGTTGTGAAAGTGTAGAAATACTATCTATTTTTAGCTTTCACAACGTAATTCAATTAGATATATCAGCGTTTAAGAAGTACAGAATTTTTTTTGATGAGCCTTAAAACTCAATATTATTTGGTGTCCTTGGAAAAGGAATAACATCTCTTATATTGTTAATACCGGTTACCAGCATTAGCATACGCTCGAATCCCATGCCAAATCCGCTGTGGGGGGCACTGCCAAATTTTCTTGAATCAAGATACCACCAGTAATTTTCTTTGGGCAGTGCCATCTCTTCCATACGGTTTTCTAATACGTCAAGTCTCTCCTCCCTTTGGCTTCCGCCGATAAGTTCACCTATTCTTGGTACAAGAAGATCCATGGCGGCAACTGTTTTTCCATCATCATTTACCCTCATATAAAAAGGTTTTATTGATTTGGGATAGTCATAAATAATTACAGGTTTCTTGAATTGTTGTTCCGTAAGGTATCGTTCATGTTCAGTTTGAAGGTCAATTCCATATTTTACATTATACTCAAATTTTTTACCGGATTTTAACAGTATATCCACAGCCTCTTTATACGGAAGACGGGTAAAATCTGAAGAGATAATATTTTCCATGGTTTTTAAAAGTGTTTTATCAACAAATTTTGCAAGAAGATTAGATTGGTTTCCTTGCCGAAAAAGTCTTGTGAATAATCTATTTTTCCGTCAGTGATGGGGAGTTTGTCAGGAGACAGGGTGGTTAGTCTGAACATTTCACCTGCACCTTCACAATCTGATCCAGTAATAATGGGAGTATGAAGAAAGACAAAACCCTTCTTTCTATAAAAATCATGAATGGCATAGGCAAGTTCTGACCTTATTCTGAAAACTGCACCAAACTTATTTGTTCTGGGTCTAAGGTGTGCGATTGTTCTTAAAAATTCATCCGAATGCCTCTTTTTTTGAAGGGGAAAATCTTCAGATGCTAAACCTATGATTTTAAATGAGTCTGCTTGAATTTCCCATTTTTGCCCTTTCCCCATGGATTCAATTAGACGGCCTGGGTTCTTACCCATCCCTTAACAAGAACGTTTTCATTTGGAGAATTGGAATTTAACAGTTTGTTTATTTTAATTCGTTTCATAATTTATTTCCTAAATTTTAAGAGACTCATTCAAAGTTTAAGCTTTTGATTTTTAATTTGAAAACCTATTCCATGAAAATCATAGATATGATTATTTTGTTATAAAACTATATTTAATAATCTTGAGCTATGATACACGGTAATAATTTCAATTAAATTATTCTTTATTCTATCAACAGATTTAAATATTTTTTGGGAAAATATTTTGGCAATTCTATCAACAGATTTAAATATTTTTTGGGAAAATATTTTGGCATAAAAAACACTATCAGACGCAATATATTCTGCAATACATCCAACATCATTTAATGCTTGTTCAGTCCATTTTAATGTAACCATTTACTCATCCGTTTTTTTGCCTCTAAATTGGAAATTTTAATGTAACCATTTACTCATCCGTTTTTTTGCCTCTAAATTGGAAATAGTCTGTTTATTATCTGCTTGGTTACACCCTTTTTCTATTTTAGAAAGCAAATAAAGTCTTTCCATAGTTTGTTCTATTGAAGTCTCTTCCGGCAGTCTTTTTATGGTTTCTAAAATATTTTGTTTTTTATTAGTTGTTAATTGCATATACTGTATTTCCTAATTTGAAATTATCTATAGACTGTCATATAAATTATTATCTAACAGTCTATATGATTGATTGATATTTTATAACAGCTTACATAAAGTAACTTATGAATAACATATTTTTCTTTAAAAAGAAACGAGAATGTAAGATTTACACAGATAATATATTTATATCAAGAAAAAAATAAAAGATATCAGGCCGAGAAATAATAGTGATGAAAGTATCATAAGGTTACATGCTTTTGTAATACTGTTTTTTCTTACACGCTTAAAATCTTGTCCAATATATGGTTTTTCAACAAGTTTTCCATGATAAAAATTAGGACCACCAAGTTTAATTTGAAGGGCTTCTGCAAAAGCTGCTTCCGGGTATCCGGCATTGGGGCTTGAATGATTTTTGCCCTCTTTGAATGCTGTAGTAATAACCGCATGTCCTTGATTGGAAAGAATTTGTGCAGTAAATGCTATAAGAAAAATTGATATTCTTGCCGGAATAAAATTTGCAAAATCATCAATTTTGGCAGCTCCGGTACCAAAGTTTATATATTTTTCATTTTTATACCCCACCATGGAATCCATTGTATTTACCATTTTGTACGTTATAGCAAGGGGAACTCCACCGAGAACAGCATAAAAAAGTGGGGATATAACTCCATCAACAAAATTTTCAGCCACAGTTTCAACTGTTGCCCGAATAATACCTGTTTCAGAAAGTTTATCGGTTTGTCGTCCAACTATATATGAAAGTTTTTTTCTTGCAACATTAAGGTCGTTAGGATTAAGTGCTTTTTTTACATCCATGGCAGCTTGTTCTAAAGATCGGGCAGATAGACAGTAATACAGTAAAATTATTTCAAGAATAATTCCTAACGGAGGGTAAATAAATACTGCGGATTTTATTAATAAAAATGATATTGTCCATGCTATGAAAATAAGAAAAAGTGCAAAAAGAATACCGGTATTAGACGTTTTTAACGGTAATTTTCTAAAGTTAGGCTCTGCCCACTCTATCGCCCTTCCCATTAATCTTATAGGGTGGGGTAATTTTACAGGGTCTCCTATAAAAAAATCCAGTATAAAAGCAACCGGAAGAATATACCATGTTGAAATTAACATAGCCGGTATCCTTTTTTTATTTGTAAGGTTCACAAGTGCCTTATATTCGCTTACAAATAACGCTTATAAAATTAAAAGTAGTTTTTCTGCAAGCATTGAATTTTCAAGGCTTGATTTTAACGAAAACCTGATAAATAAATTTGAAAGTCCCTGAA
>NBLS01000043.1 GCA_002084385.1 Desulfobacteraceae bacterium 4572_19 | reverse complement strand
TATCTAATACAAAGAATAAGCTTAATAATGCTTATAAAGGTGAAAAAACGCACTCTTTAAAAGGGTTGTTTAGTTTATCATCTTCTAAAACGATTGATATTATTATTCCGATTTATAGGGGGTATAAAGATGTTAGGGATTGCTTGGAGAGTGTGTTAAAATACCAACAAAAACAAAAGTTTAATATTATAATTATAGATGATGCATGTCCTGATGTAAAAATTAAAAAATATTTAAAGTTTATTGTTTCTCAAAATCAAAATATTACCATTTTAGAAAATAAAACCAACCTTGGATTTGTAGCAAGTGTAAATATGGGGATGGTGCTTCATAATGATAATGATGTTGTTTTACTCAATAGTGATACAATTGTTTCCAATAATTGGTTAGATCGTATGCATCAATGTATATATAGGTCAAAAACAATTGGTACCGTAACTCCTTTTTCAAATAATGCTACTATTTGCAGTTTTCCGATTTTTTGTAAGAATAATGACCTCTCTTTAAGATGGACTCCCCATGAAATTGATCAGACTTTTTCAAAAATTAATCACAATGTAGAATCCGTTGAAATTCCAACTGCTGTTGGTTTTTGCATGTATATAAAAAGAGAGTGTATTAAAGATGTTGGTTTGTTTGATGTAAAAAATTTTGGACGTGGATATGGAGAAGAAAACGATTTTTGTATGCGGGCCATAAAAAAGGGATGGCGACATGAACTTTGTGCCAATACTTTTGTTTATCATACCGGTGGGGTCAGCTTTAATATTGAAAAAAAAGAAAGAATTGCCTTGGCAATGGAAACAATGAATAAACTTCATTTTGACTACCATAAACGTGTTCATGAACACATTATGCAAAATCCTGCTAGTAGCTTACGTGTAAATGTCATGATCCATCTGATTAGAAAATCATCAAGACCAGTAATTCTTTTCATTAGTCATAACATGGGTGGAGGAACAGAAAAACATATAGAAGAGTTAGTTTTTATTAATAAAACGAGAATGGATGCAATTATTATACGCCCAGGTGATAATGGACAAATAATATTGAGTTTAGGAGCTGAAATAGAATCAGAAAGCCTTTATTTTTTTCTACCAGACGAGTATGCAGAGCTTGTTAAATTTTGTAAATATCTGCAAGTTACAAGAATTCATTTTCATCATATATTGGATTTGGAACCGTCTTTATGGGGGTTATATAAAGATCTTGATATACTCTTTGATATCACTTTTCATGATTACTATTTTATCAATGCAAATCCTAAATTAATTAATGCGGATATGAAATTTTGTGCTAACAGAGAAACAAGAGACAGCTTATGCGTAGAAGCGTATCCCATTCCCGGTGGTGTTACTCCTGATGTATGGAGAAGAAATCAGACACTGTTATTAAAAAATGCCAATCGTATTTTTGCACCTTCCCAATATATGGCTAATTTAATGCAGTCATATTTTCCTTATATTAAACCTACAATAACGTATCATTCTGACTGGGAACAAGATGCTCCCTACCCTGATATTGCACCAGTAAAAATATCTTCTAATGAACCTATGAAAATTCTTGTATTAGGTGCTTTAAGTCAGGAGTTTATCAAAATGAATGCCTATCAGAAATGATTGGTGAACTTAAACCTCATCTGGTGTGGTTTCCAGCACTTTGGCCGGAAACGTACAGTTATACATTAAGTGAATCTTTAAAAGTTGCACTTCCAATTGTTGCCCCTGATATCGGATCGTTTGCCGAACGTCTTGCCGGCAGACCTTTTTCATGGATAGTCCCATGGGACCAATCTGTATCCCAAAGGCTTGATTTATTTTTATCAATCAGAGAAGAACTTTTAAGTATTGATGATATAAGTACTAATGGGAAGTGGGTTCAGGATCCAGAGAAAAAACTAAGAGAGTTCTCTTACTCTAAACACTATCTTGTTCCATCAGATAGCAAGCCTCAATCTGAAAAGAATCAACCTGAAAAAAATCAGATTGACGCACAATGGATCAGAAAATACAGCAATAGAATTGAGAAAAAAGAGAATTATTCATGTAATAAACAACACAAGCCGTTAATAAATTTTTTCACAAAAGTTAAAGAGAATAAGATTGGATCAAAAATTATGGATTATCTTCCTGAAAAATTAAAACTTGCAGTGAAAAAAAGAATTATACCCAATAATAAATAGTGCTTAAATGAGAATTTTATATGAAAGTCTCAATAATATGATATACTATAAGGACTTTCATATAAAAAAGGGTCAAAAGACAATTACCTACTACATCGTATAAACATCTTTTTCATTAAACACTTTCACGCCTTTTTCAGTAAGCGTTTCTATTGCACCATCAATATTATCAAATCGAAATATCATAATAGCATTATTATTGGCAACACTTGCAAAAGAATACATATACTCGACATTAATATTTGCATCTTCGATATAATTTAGAATATCATTTAAACCGCCTGGTTTATCTTCAACTTTTACCGCAACAACATCGGTTTTGCCAAAGGTGAACCCTTCTGTTTTTTGGCAAGAATAGATGTAACTTCGGCTATTCTTCCCTCTTTGTTTTCAAGAAAAATAGAAATTTGTTCTGCTTTCATAAAAATTCCCCTTTTGAATAACTTGCCATGGCGAATAGTACGCCACAACAAAAAAATGAAAGTCTTTACAATACAGCTTTTTTATAGACTTTCATATAAACCACCACGGCGAATAATACGCCACAACAAAAAATGAAAATCTTTATAATGTAGCTTTTCTATGGACTCTGCGTTCAATGGTTTTCGATTCCACAAGTTTCACTTTTGCAGATACTCCAAGATATTCCTTTATATTATTTGAAAGTTTTCTTTCAAGGCTTTGCAGAGTTTTTACCTCATCAGAAAAAAGGTTGTTCCCAACTTCAACATTAACCGTAAGGGTATCCAAGCTTCCTTCACGATCAACGATAAGTTGATAATGCGGATCAATTTCATCCATTTGCATAATAACACTTTCTATCTGTGATGGAAATACATTAACACCGCGTATAATAAGCATATCATCAGTTCGCCCACTTACCCTGTTCATGCGTACATGGGTTCTGCCACAAATACATGGTTCGGGATTTAAAGACGTTATATCACGAGTTCTGTAACGTATGATTGGAAAAGCTTCTTTGGTAATGGAGGTAAAAACAAGTTCACCAACCTCACCATATGGAAGGACTTCACCCGTGTCGGGATTAATTATCTCTGCAATAAAATGATCTTCCCATACATGCAATCCTTTTTTTGCTTCATGGCATTCCATGGCCACACCAGGTCCCATAATTTCGCTTAATCCATAAATATCTACAGCAGTAAGATAAAGTTTATTTTCAATCTCCTGCCTCATACTTTCCGACCATGGCTCAGCACCAAAAATACCAAATTTAAAGCTTAAATCTTTAAAAGATATTCCCATCTCATCAGCAACTTCGGCAAGGTGTAAAATATATGAAGGTGTTGCGGTTATAATTGTGGGTTTAAAATCCCTCATAATTATAATCTGTCTTTTGGTATTTCCCCCTGAAACCGGAATTACTGATGTTCCCAGAGTCTCAGAGCCATAATGAACTCCAAGCCCACCTGTAAATAAACCATATCCAAATGCATTATGAATAATATCTCCCCTCCATGCCCCACCAGCAGCAAGACTTCTTGCCATAAGTTCTGACCATGTTTTAATATCTCGTGCCGTATATCCAACTACAGTAGGTTGTCCTGTTGTACCAGATGATGCATGAATACGCACAACATTATCCATAGGTACTGCAAACATTCCATAGGGATAATTATCACGCAAATCCTGTTTTGTGGTAAAGGGAAGCTTATGCAAATCTTTTACAGATTTAAGATCTGAAGGTTTTATACCAGCTTTTTCAAATTTTCCCCGATAAAATGGAACTGTTGCATTTACACGTTCAAGTGTTGTCTGTAAACGTTTTAGTTGAATTGCCTCTAACGCTTCTCTTGGCATGGTTTCAAAATCAATATCATAGATCATTGTTCTAAGTTCTCCGTTAATACAATTTTTATTCGTCTCTATTGCCTTTAAATGCAGCTTTTCTTTTTTCCAGAAAAGCCAGAGTACCCTCTTTTGCATCTTCGCTTGCCATACACAATGCAAATGCATCAACTTCTATTTTACATCCAGTTTGAAGATCTGTTTCAGTGCCTCCGTTAATTGTCTGTTTAGCTGCACGTAACGAAACTTTTCCTTTTTTTGCAATATTTTTTGCAACTTTAAGCACTGTTTCAAGAAGTTCATCTGGTGGGCAAACTTTATTGACCATACCAATCTCATTTGCTTCCGATGCCGATATCATTTTGCCTGTAAAAATCATCTCCTTGGCCATGTTAAGACCAATAGTTCTGGGAAGTCGTTGGGTTCCTCCAAAACCAGGTATAAGCCCAAGAGTTATTTCAGGAAGGCCAAATTTGGCATTTTCGGACGCATAAATAAAGTCACAAGCAAGGGCAATTTCACTTCCTCCACCAAGAGCAAAACCATTAACAGCACCTATAACCGGTATTGAAAGTGATTGCAACTTATTCATAACCGACTGCCCACAAGTTGAAAAGTTTTTTCCTTGCAAAGCATTGCATTTGGCAAGTTCTGATATATCAGCACCTGCAACAAAAGCTTTATCTCCTGTGCCTGTAAGAACTAATACTCTGATATTTTCATTTGCCTCCACCATATCCAATGCTTGCGAAAACTCTTCCAATAATTCACGATTAAGAGCGTTAAGAGCCTTTGGCCTGTTAAAAGTAATTGTTGCAATTCCATCATCTTCCTTAAAAATAATATTACTAAAATCCATAATTCCCTCCATTGTATAGATCATTATTATATGAAAGTCCCAATAAAATGCCATAATATTTGAACTTTCATTTTTTGTTGTGGCAGTTAATTCTGCCATAAATGTTATATAAATATGGTGGTTATAACCCCATATTTGTATCTTGTATATACTCTTTTACACCTTTGGCAATCGAATCACAAAGAAGGTCTTTATATCTTGTACTTGTCAGTCTTTTACACTCCTTGGGATTGCTAATAAAAGAAGTTTCTATTAATATGGCTGGCATTTGTGCTCCGAGAAGAACATAAAATGGTGCTTGTTTTACGCCTTTATTTTTAATTCTATCATATCTTTTTTTCATTCCATTATACATCGAATCTTGTACATAACCTGCTAATCGACTGGATTCATTTATCTTGGCGTTCCTCATTAAATCGTTAAGAATAGATTGAAGATCACTTATATTTTTTGTGGACGTTGCATTTTCTCTTGCTGCAACAGATATAGATGTTTTATCTGTGGCAAGATTTAAAAAATACGTTTCGATACCATAAGCATTTTTATTTCGTGCGGCATTTGTATGAATGGATATAAAAAGGTCTGCATTGCGTGTATTTGCAAATGCAGTTCGCTCTTCCAAAGTTAAAAATTTATCCGAGTTTCTTGTAAGTATAACTTCGCATTTAAGATTTCGGCGTAATTTAACAGCAAGGCGTTTAGCTATATCTAACGCTACATTTTTTTCATATATCCCTTTTATGTGTCCGATTGCACCAACATCTTTTCCTCCATGACCTGCATCTATTACTATCCTGCTTACTCCAAGTGAGAGTTGCTTTGCAAGAGCACCTGCTGATGTCTTAACAGGAGGTGTTTTTTTCGATTTTTGGGAAGAGGTAATTTTATCAGAAGTTTTATTCTTTGAATATGTTTTCAAAGTATGTGTAGTTTTCGAAGTTTTTCCCCGAATGTCCACAACTACCCTAAAAGGATTATTTAACGAAAATATTTTATAATCATTAAAGGATTTTATATCAATTACAACCCGAACAGAATCCTTGGAGTATTGAGCAGCACGAACATTACGAAGTAGATTATCGTTAATGGGAATGCTTTGTTTAGAACCATTTTGTAATCTGCAATTATGAAAATCAATATAAAGTCTTTGTGGTTTTTTTAATGAAGGGTCTCTTTTTAAAAGGTGAGAATTATATTTTGCTTTTTTATCAGCATCTATAACAATACGAGTGTAACTTGGATTTGTCCAGTATCGAAGATTTGTAATTATAATATCGGCATTACTTCTATTTTTATCTGAATTTCCTGTAGTTTTTAAAGTCTTTGATGACTGCCCTGAAATATTTTTTTGTTTTTTTATTGCCGGTTCACTATAAATTACAGGCTGTTTTTTTACAGGTTTTTTTTTATAAGAATTGGCATCGTTAGACGAAGTTTGAACCTTTGGCGTTGATTTAACTTTTTTTGTAGCTTGTTTTTTTGAAGCTGACTTAATCTTTCCTCTAATTTTCTTTTCAACTTTTCGTTTTTTTAATTTAATCGTGGAATGACTCTTTTTTTGAAGTTCTTTTTTTGCAAGTTTTGAATATCTGCTTTTCGGGTATTTATTTTTAACCCTCTGGAAAATATCCACAGAGCGATTTTTATATAACTCTTTTTTTGACTGATGATATAATTCCAGATAAAGCTTCCCGGACATATACATTCCAGCTGCAGCCCATGGACCTTTAGGATCCAGTTTGTAAACTTCCTGATATTTTGCTATACAAAAAAACCAGTTATCCCTATATTTTTGCTTTGCAGTATTATTGCGAAGAGCTTTATAATAAGATTCAGCTGATAAATATGTATCTTTTGGAGAGAGAGCAAATGACGTACTTCCCATAATGGCTAATAAAACAAAAAAAGACAACAATATTAACGAGACCATGCTTTTAATGGTAACATCAAAAGTAATATATCGTCTGAAATCTATTTGTTGTTTTACTATCGGCATAAATTATTTTTTCGCTTTCAGTGCATCTTCTTTTAATTTATTAAGGCAGTTTAATGCATCCAATGGGGTCATTTTCATAAGATCAATATTACAAAGTTTATTAATAAATTTATCTTCCGATGGAAAAAGTGATAATTGAATTTCTGTTTTCTTTATTTTTTTGCTTTTTCCATTTTTTTTATAAACATCTTCCTTTGTTAGACGCTCACCTGTTTCAATTTTATTAAGTATTCTTTTTGCATCCTCTATAACCGTATCTGGAATTCCTGCAAGTCGGGCAACCTGAATTCCGTAGCTTTTATTTGTTCCACCTTCAATTAATTTTCTTAAAAAAATAATATTATCTTTAAATTCCTTTACTGCAATATTATAATTTTTAACACGGGCTTTTATTTTTTCAAGCTTTGTTAACTCATGATAATGGGTTGCAAAAAGTGTTTTTACACCTTTACCATTTAAATCATGCAGGTGGTTTGCAACTGCCCATGCAATGCTTAAGCCATCGTAAGTGCTTGTGCCTCTGCCTATCTCGTCCATAATAACAAGACTTTGGGGTGTTGCATTATTAATAATATTTGCTGTTTCCTCCATCTCCACCATAAAAGTACTTTGACCCTGGGACAGGTTATCAAGGGCACCTACTCTTGTGAAAATTCGATCACTTATGGAGATGGATGCACTATCAGCCGGAACAAATGATCCTATTTGGGCAAGAATTGAAATTAAGGCAACTTGTCTTAAAACGGTTGATTTTCCGGCCATATTCGGTCCGGTTATAATCATAATTTGATTTATTTTATTATCAAGCTTTATACTGTTAGGAACATACCGTTCTCCGCTTATCATTTTTTCCACAACAGGATGCCGTCCATTTGTAATTTTAATTACCCCTTTGCTGTTTATTTCCGGGCAGTAATAATTATTTTGAACTGCAATTTCAGCAAGATTGGCAATACAGTCAATTTTTGCAATAAAATTAGCGGTACTTAGAATATTATCACATTTTTCAGAAACAGCCTGACGAATATCATTAAAAATTTTGTACTCCAAAATCCCTCTTTTATCTTCCGCTCCAAGAATTTTTGATTCAAATATTTTTAATTCATCAGTAATAAAGCGTTCGGCATTTACAAGTGTTTGTTTGCGAATATAATGGACAGGTACACTTTTTGATTGTACTCTGGATACTTCGATAAAATATCCAAATACCTTATTATATTTTATCTTCAGGGAACTTAAACCGGTTTTTTTCTTTTCCTTTGCACTTAGTTCTGCAAGCCATTTTTTACCGTCTCTGCTGATTTCTATAAGTTCATCTAACTCTTTATTATATCCATCTTTTATAATTGCCCCTTCTGTAATGGTAGCAGGGGAGTCATCTCGAATAGAATTTTCAATTAAATTTGCAATATCTTCCAAGAGTGTAATATCATCTGGATATTTAAAAAGAGCACAACTTTGTTGCACTAAAAGATGCATAATATCCGGAAGTGAGGCAAGTGAGCGTTTAAGAGCAATAAGATCACGTGCATTGCATTGTCCCATTGAGATTTTACTACCTAATCGCTCAAGATCAAAAACCCCCCGCAGTTTTGTTCTTAACTCTTCGAGAAGCTGTAAATTATTTTTAATCTCTTCAACAGCATCCAATCGTTCTGTAATTTTATTTTTTTGCAACAACGGATACCT
>NBLS01000042.1 GCA_002084385.1 Desulfobacteraceae bacterium 4572_19 | reverse complement strand
TAAGATAGCCGTCATTCTCATAAAACTTCATAACGCCATGATTCATATTATGCATATTTTTCATATGATTTCTTGGTAACCCGTCTTCAATGACTGCAACAGAATTACTTTCTCTCTCCACTACGAATATCTTCTCATGTGCAGATACATTTACATGTAAAGATAATCCTATAAAGGCAACTGCTAAAATTTTTTTGATTTTCATTATACGCTCTCTCTTTCTTCTTTAGTTAAATAACATGAAGGGTCTTCACTCCATAAGTCACCTGTAATTGCATAAGCACGGGCACGTGAACCGCCATTACATATATCTATTTGATTACATTCGCTGCAAATACCGCTGATTTGTTTTCTTGGATGAATTCTCAACTCATCTAAAAGTTTTCCACTTTGCCAAATATCACCGAAATCCTGATTAATGATATTTCCTACTATTAGAGGAAAGAACGGATCAGGGCGTACGTCTCCTTCACTGTTAATATTTAAAAGTTTACGCCCTGCAGAATTACCACCCCATTTTACAAGTCTATCCCTCATTTTATCTTTGAGCTGCGGATATTTTTGTGCAAATCTATTTAAAAACATAACAGCATCCATTTCCATATTACCGGTTACTATTTCTATGTCACGTCCGGTATCATAATACTCAAATGCTTTGTCTAGTATAAAATCAACTGCTTTTCTTCTTTGTTCCTTTGTTAAATCCATTTTTAAGTTATCTAGTCCTCGCCCGGAATATACCAAATGGGAAATATATATTTTTGGAATATTATGTTTTTCAACCAAATCAAAAATATACTCGAGTGAGTCGATTGTATCTTTTGTCATTGTAAATCGTATGCCGACTTTTGCGCCTGTTTCATTGGCTAGTAAAACAGATTTTAATGTTTCTTTGAAGGCGCCTTTAAGACCTCTAAAATAATCATGTGTTGCTTCGTCGCCGTCTATACTTACGCCGACATAGTTAAAGGTATCTGTAATTCTTTTAATATTACCTTTTGTAAAATAAAGACCATTACTTGAGAGATAGGTAATAATATCGTTTTCTTTACAAAAATCGGCTATTTCAAATAAATCCTTGCGGGTAAGTGGTTCTCCACCAGAGAAGATGATGAATTTTACTCCATTGGCTTTCATCTCCAAGATTGTTTTTTTAATTTGTGGAGTTGTCAGTGTATCTACTTCATCCAAAGTCGATTTTGAGTAGCAGTGTAGACAAGAAAGGTTACAACGGTTTGTAAAGTTCCAGATAGCAATGCTACCATCTAGAACTCTCTCTTTTTTATCTTCAACAACAGAAGCAATAAGATTGGATAGTCTAAACATTATTTTTTACCTTTATATGAGAGTATATAATCACTGATAAGATCAAGCTCTTTTGCATTTAGATGAAGTTGTGTCATTACTGTTCTTTTTACATTTGTCACTTTATAGATAACTTCTTTCATTAATAATGGTGTTTTAAGTTTGTTGTTTTTTAAGCTCAGTACGTCAGAACAGCTTGGTTTTGCTAGAACTACATAAAATGAAGCTTTAACTGTATCTCCTTCTTTTATCTCTGGAGTTTTATAGTTTAAAACTTTTGTCTCGTTTGCCTGTAAATTATTTACGAATCCTCTTTTATATGCAAATGCAGGAATTACAACAGGTTTGTTGTCTTTGTCCAGGAATTGAATAACAAAAGTACCTTGTTTATCTTCTAGTGGAGATTGTTTAAAATTTCGCCATATTATTTTTCCTTCTCTAATAAGAGAAAGTTGTAAATATTTTAGGCGTGCAGCCTGAATAATAAGAGGATGAGGCATTTTATTCTTTAGGGTTACTTCTATAGTACTTTTGTGCGTGTTTATGGTAACATCTAAAGCTTTTTGTCTCATATCGATGCTGTGGATACCTGCAAAAGTATGACTATGATGTTCTTCACGTCCTTTTTTATTCATTTTTTCAGCACTACCATTAGCATATGGCATGTGACATTTAATGCACTCAGTTGAATCCTGATTGTCTTTCATTGCATCAAAAATCATAACATCATTAGAATTTCTTTTATGAGAATGGCATCCCAGACAGACATTTTTTTTGTATATCGGATTGTTTAACATTTCATGCTTATCGCTGTCATCAGGATCTTCAAGTGTGCCAAACATCGCTGGTTTGTAGCCTTCTGGCTTTTTAGAAAGATAGATGATATTTTTTTTATGAGCCTGTTTTACATAGCCAATTTGATGGCAGTAAAAACAGCTAATGGCATCTGTCTCTTCTTCAAAAAGTTTACTAGGGCGTTCTTTTCCGCTTTCAAGTTCTTTTTTATTGGTTGCCGCAGGCATATGGCATGACGCACAATCATAAGTTTTAGTACTGGCAGCATTAGCCACTTTTCTATGCAATTCATCATTGAAATAAGTTTTAGAGTGGTAAGAACTTTGATATTCATAATAGATATCTTCGTGACACTCTTTACATGATTTATTTGTTAAATATTTTGCAGACAAAAGTGGTGTTAAAATAATAAGTGTGAAAAATAAAAATAATTTCATATTGTCTCTTTGTAAGTTTAGATGGAAGAAGATTCTCCCCAAATAGGGGAGAAAGAAGCAATTATGCTCCAGGAATTGATTGTCTATGTTCGATAGAATAAGTAAAAGTTGGTGTTGTTAAACCTTTGATGTATTTAACAAATTTACCAGTTTTTGCTTCATAAATACCAATACGACCCGCATTCCATTCAGAAACCATTGTCCAATGACCATGATTCGCAGGTTCAGCATGTAAAATTCTAGGAACTATAACTTTACCTTTTTTATTTTTAACTGTAGGAACTTTCCAGCTGTAAAGAATTTTGTGTGTTACAGGGTCTGTAATAGTACCTTTTTTCGTACCTACTTCTAAAATTCTATCAACTTCCAAAGTTTGTTTATTGATAAGATGAATTTTATTCCAATTGTCCGGTCCGCCTAAAACATTATCAGACCAGATAAATGGTGTATGCTCACTTGTACCGACAAAAAGACCACCACCGGCAGTTCTAACGTGAGCTACAACATCCCAGTTGCTGTCCCAAATAACAACATCACCAACATTCATGCTGTTTGTAGCATAAAGCTGACCATATCTGTCATTGTACCAGCTTGATCCTTGACCTGGGTGTGGCTTGCTACCAGGGCCTGTATAAACTTTAGCAACTAAAGATTTAGTTTTAAAGTCAACAACGCCCATAACATCACTTCCTTGTGATGCTTGCATTAAGTATCGACCAATCTCTTTTCCTTCATTTTCAAAACCATCGTGAAGAATTTTACCGATATTTGGAATATCACCAACGATTGGGAAATTAGGTTTAGAATAATCTACGATATATACATGCCCTGCATCTTTAAGAGCAAACGCAATATATGGTCCGTATGGAGTGTCATAAATACCTGCAACACGAGATGAACCGATGTCTCCATCCATATTAATAACAGATGAAGTAGGGTAAACTTTAAGTGGCTCTAAAGTCATCGCATCCATAAGAATAGCTCCACCCGGGACATAGTTTCCTGCCATGAGGTATTTACCATCTGGTGAAACAGCTAGACCGCGAGAGTCAGAACCGACTTGAACTTGAGCAATTTTTTTCTGACCATGTGAAGCAAGGTCAAACATAGTCACTAAACCTGAGCGAGAGATTGAATAAGCATAGCGTGGCTGACGCTTATTCGTTACTGTAACGTGAACAGCAAAACCAGCAGGGTGCTTAGATAAAACTTTACCGCTTGTTCCATCAATGAAAACAACACGTGCTGCATCTCTTTCTGTTACAAAACAGATATCAGTAACTTTTTTAACATCAACAGCATGTGGATATTTCTTCAATAAGGCAGTTCTGTCATTAAGCTTTTTCCAACCAGCTTTCACAGCATCCAGTGAAAGCACAGTCATTTCTTTGCCTTTAAAATGCTGAAGATAGTCTACCATTTTTTGTGCATCTGCTTTATTCATTTTTTCAGAAAATGGAGGCATAGCTGTACCCGGGCGACCATTTAAGATTACTTCTGCAAGTGAATATGCATTTTTCTTTTCTAATTGAGCCGGACGTAAATCTGCTCCAACACCACCTTCATGATTTGGACCGTGACACCCTTGACACTCTTTTTCGAACATTTTTTCTACATTCATATTTGAAGTGCCTGCAAATAGACCTGAACTGACAACAGCTAAAGCTGCTACTGATGTAACTAATTTATTTAATCTCATTTTATTTCTCCTTCTAAAATACGACTATGTATGACTCCAAATAAGGAGTCAATACAGACTAGTTTTCGTTTTCCAAACGCTTTTTCTCTTGAAAATAGATCCAAATCATTGGAAGTATTATCACTGTGTGCAGAAAAATTGTTAACGTTAAAGGACCTTGGTTGAGCCAGCCAAAAAAGCTAGGCACAACATCTGTAAATGGTTCAAACATTTTATCTCCTTATCTTTCGTGTACTGGGTTTTTACCAGTAGTTAGTAAATCTTTTGCTAAGAATATGAAACCTAGGAATGTAACTACACCCATGACAAGTCTCCAGTCCATCGCTTGAGAAAACCACATACCGCTTTGACCGTCAAAGTATCCTGCCCATGTTGCACCCATTTGTGCACGAGATACAAGAACCTGAACATAACCGGCAATTGTAAGTGCCACAGTCATGCCAACGACACCACTAACAATCATACTTACACCCCAAAGAGAAGCTTTTGTATGTTTCATAATTTTAATACCATTTGTTCCTTGAACCGCAATATACATCATACCTATAAGAATAGTTGCATATGCACCAAAGAACGCAAGGTGACCGTGCGCTGATGTAAACTGTGTACCGTGAGTATATAGGTTTACCTGTGGTAGTGTATGGAAAAATCCCCAAATACCAGCACCTAAGAAGTTACCAAATGCATTCAATACAAACCATGTAAATGCAGGCTTGTTGTTGACAACAGAGACTGTACTTCCTTTTTCTTCTTGAGCACCTTGAGTTTTACCCCAATCATAGAGTACGTGAATAAACATTGCAACAAGTGGTAATGGTTCTAGTGCAGAGAATAACGCACCGATTTCCCACCAATACTCAGGTGTTCCAATCCAAAAATAGTGATGTCCAAGTCCAAGAATACCTGAACCAAACAGCATCGCTACTTCAATCCATAACCACATTTCAACAACTTGACGATGAGCGCCAATCATTTTAATAAGACCATAAGCTGCAATTGCACCAACGAAAACTTCCCAGGTAGCTTCAACCCATAAGTGGATTACCCACCACCACCAATACTGATCAACAGAAATATTGTCAGTAAAAAACATACCAGCTAAATAAAGACCTGCAAACGCAATCATATCTGCCATTAAAACAGTTACGATACCAGTTTGTTTCCCTTTTATACCTGTAAGGAATAAATTTGCAACAAATCCAAGAGCTACAACAACAATACCCCAGTCAGCCCAACGAGGTGCTTCAATATATTCACGACCTTCGGTGATAAACCAGATTGTTGTTTCATCTGCCGGACCTACTTGAATAAGTAAATAAACAAGAACAACTACAACAATTGCTGCTGCAAAAATCCAAAATAATAATTTTCCAATCTTAATGCCAACTGTTTCAATGCCTGTTTCATCAGGCAGTAACCAATAAACGGAACCAAACATTGCAAAAACCATCCAAACGACAAGTGCATTAATATGTATGATTCTTGCGATTGAAAAATCAAGTATTCCATAAAGGAAACCTGGCATTACATACTGTATAGCCGCTATCAAACCAAAAAGTAATTGCGCACCAAACAAAATTGCTGCAAAAGTAAAGTACCATGTAGCTAATTGCTTTGATTCACTTCCGACACCTGTTAAATATTTACTTGCCATGAACTGCTCCTTCTATTTTTCCAAAGTTTCTTGGGAAGCCATTTGTGTCAATAGATGACATATGTTTCAAGAAAGCAACTAAACCTTTAGCCTCTTTTGCTGTTATACCTAAGTCAGGCATCATACGAGCATGCGTAGGATATTGATCCGGGTGCATTAAAAATTCAGCCATAGCTTCTTCTTTTGTATTTTTCCCCGTTAATGCTTGCATAGCACCATTTGGTCCCCATGCAGGGTCTATCCATGCTTTTGTTAAATCTGGTGCATAGTAAGCTCCATTTCCTAAAAGTGTATGACAATCCATACAGTTTTTAGCCTGAGAACCTAGTTTTCCTAAATGAAGTAAAGCACCTGCTTCTTCTTCAGAATAGTCATCACGACCAAAAAACTTCTCTTTTTCCCCAATCACAGGAACTTCATGACCACGTTTCGCACTCATTTCGTATGTAATTTTGTAATTAATAACGGTAGGTCCTGGAACCCTTTTCGTCACCTTATTTTGTAAATCTTGATCATTCCCCATTGCAATTTGAGCTGACGTATCAAACGTTAACCAAATTAAAAGAATTGATGCAAAACCCGTAACCCACGCTGCTGAACGTCGCCAGAAACGATTGTCACTCCATACAGATTTATTAGCCACTGTATCCTCCTATAAAATTATTGTCAAAATATATATTAACTATCAATGTTCATTTTCTTCATGAACTTGATTTTGCATATAATAAACGGCAAATGGAAGTAAAAATAATCCAATTGCTGCGACAACTAAAGCTTTTGCAGTAAATTCCCCGACATGCATTAAACTTCCCATTAAATACAAACAATAGGCAGTTAACACCCAAAACATGTATGCAAAGAGCATAGTCCATGGTTTTAGTAGTTTAACTTTTACTGCAGTATATATACCAACATAAAATCCTCCAAAAACTAACACAAGTGCTGACGATACAAATATAGGTAGAAAATCATCCAATGCAATCTCTGGTCTTATTATAGATGGATCTATCATTTTGCTCTCCTTGAACTCTGTTAATATTTTAGAATCATATGTATTCTAGTCTTTTCTGATACTAATAAAGTTGATATAAATCAATTTTATTAACTAACATAATGATTTTAGCTTAATTTTATAATTAGTGTTACATTACGTGAAAGAATTTTATTATTTATTTAAGGAATTATTAATATGTGTAGATTCGTAATAGTTTTTTCTTATATGTAAGCTAGTTACATATAAGAAAATAATTGTTAATAGCTTGGATTAACTCTTGAAGTTTTTTACTATAATCAGTAAGGTTTACAGGTTCGTTATTATGTATATTGTTTTTGATATAATTGGCACAAGCAGTTAATGCATCGGCACCGATATTCGCCGATACACCAACGATGTCAAGCAATAATTGATCTGCTTGGACTGCTTTGTTGTTTTTTAGTAAAACTTCCAACTCTTGCGCCGAGTTACTATATGTAGATAAA
>NBLS01000041.1 GCA_002084385.1 Desulfobacteraceae bacterium 4572_19 | reverse complement strand
ACAGCTTGTCATATATAGGACAACTATTATATGCTAAGCTGTTTATGCGAATATAAGGCACTTGTTCTTCTTCTTTCGCTGGGGTTGCTCATACAGCAAAATTGGTTCTTCCTTTTTTAAGATAACCTCATCACCAATTACGCACTCTGTTACGTTATCTATTGAAGGAATTTCATACATAATATCTAACATGACCTCTTCAAGAACAGCACGAAGCCCCCTTGCTCCAGCTTTTCGTTTTAAAGATTCCTTTGCAATAGCAGCAATGGCACTATCTGTAAATTTAAGATTTACGCCTTCAAAATCAAAAAGTTTTTGAAATTGTTTAATCAGAGCATTTTTAGGTTCAATCAGTATTTGCATCAAAGAACTCTCTTTAAGTTCATCCAATGTTGCAACTATTGGCAAACGTCCAAGAAATTCAGGTATAAGTCCAAAATTTATCAAATCTTCAGTTTGTAAATCCCGAAGAAGTTCTCCTGTTGATTTTTTTGTCTTACTGGCAATAGTTGCACCAAAACCC
The DNA here is from genome assembly GCA_002084385.1 of Desulfobacteraceae bacterium 4572_19. The sequence continues at coordinate 5,715 of NBLS01000041.1, read as the reverse complement.
ATTGATTTACCGCCCAACCGTCTCTGGATAGTTTTTTCAAGTCCGGTAAATGTACCACCACAGATAAATAAAATACCTGATGTATCAACTTTTATAAAATCCTGTTGGGGATGTTTACGTCCGCCTTTTGGTGGAACACTGGCAATGGTACCTTCGATAATTTTAAGAAGAGCCTGTTGAACTCCTTCTCCTGAAACATCTCGTGTAATGGATGGATTTTCACTTCTCTGGGAAACCTTATCAATCTCATCAATATAAACAATTCCACGCATTGCTTTTTCCACGTCATAATCTGCATTTTGCAGTAAAGACAAAATAATATTTTCAACGTCTTCCCCAACATAACCGGCTTCTGTCAAGGTTGTTGCATCTGCAATAGTAAATGGAACGTCAAGAAATCTTGCAAGGGTTTGTGCAAGCAGGGTTTTTCCACACCCTGTGGGACCTATAAGTAAAATATTACTTTTTTGAATTTCAACATCACTTTCAATCTTCTCGGAATCAAGACGTTTGTAATGATTGCGAACAGCCACTGCAAGAACTTTCTTTGCACGGTCCTGTTCAATTACATATTCATCCAATTTGACTTTAATTTGTTTCGGAGTTAAAGGAATCTGTTCGGTATTTTCATTTCGATTCTCTTTATCAGCAGCATCATCATCAGCTATTATTTCACTACATAACTCAATACACTCATCACATATATAAACAGCTGGTCCGGCAATCAGTTTTTTAACTTCTTTCTGATTTTTCCCACAAAATGAGCAAGAAAGCTTATCCTCTGAATCTTCATTTTTGGCCATCTATTTCTTCTCCTTGATTTTAATAATTTTATCAAGCTCATCTCTACTGTCCACAACATGATCGATAAGCCCATATTTTTTTGCATCTAAGGCAGACATAAAAAAATCTCTGTCGGTATCATTTTGTATTAACTTAAGTTTTTTACCGGTATGTTTAACAAGAATTTTATTTAAAGTATCTCTCATTCTAAGAATTTCATTAGCTTGAATCTTAATATCTGATGCCTGTCCTTGTGCTCCACCTAACGGCTGATGAATCATAATACGTGCATGGGGAAGAGCATAACGTTTATTTTTTGCACCGGCAGTAAGAAGTAGTGCACCCATACTGGCAGCTTGCCCTATACAGACAGTTGTAATATCCGGTTTGATATATAGCATGGTATCATAAACAGCCAATCCGGCAGTAACCACACCGCCCGGGGAGTTAATATAAAAATTAATATCCTTATCGGGATCTTCTGATTCAAGAAAGAGAAACTGTGCCACAAGAAGGTTAGCAACATCATCATCTATAGCCGTGCCAAGAAATATTATTCTGTCTTTAAGAAGCCTTGAATAAATATCATATGCACGCTCACCTCTTCCACTCTGTTCAACAACCATTGGTACTAAGGGCATAACTTTCTCCTTTTTAAGGTTCTATATAACTTGTCATGGCGGATAATATGCCACAACAAAAAATGAAAGTCTTTATAACACGGCGTTAGACTTTCATATAAAATTGATACGTTTACACTATGTTAAATCTTCATTTGCAACTGCTTTTTCTTCAGATTGAGTTTTTGCGTCGTCTTTATCAGAAGCAGTTTTATCATTTGCTTGAACCTCCGTTATTTTACTGCTTTCAAGGACGAGGTTAAATGCTTTTTGCTCACGCAGAGTTTGTTTAAAACCAAGAATTTTCTCCTCTCCGCCGGAATAAAACTGTTTTACCATTTCCACTGACTGATTAATTGACTTTGCCATATTTTTAAAACCGTCTTCAAGTTCTTCATCAGATATCAAAAGTTCTTCCTGATTGGCTATTTTATCAAGAATAAGATGACGACGTACTTGATTTTCTGCAAGGGGCCAGTACATACGAGTAAGTGTTTCTTTTGTATATCCGGCTTGTTCCAGAGTTTTATCGCTTGATTTCAGTGATTGTTCCGCTTCAGCAAGTATAGATTCAAATTCATATTTAACCATCATTTCCGGAAGTTCAAAATCAGCATCTTTAAAAAGCTTAACATATATTTGCTCGGCAAGTTCCTGTTCTGTTCTCCTATCAAATCCTTGTTTTAAATTATCAAGGATTGCTTGTTTAAGAGTGTCAAGACTTTCATACTGTCCTAATTTTTTTGCAAATTCATCATCAAGGTCAGGTAAAATTTCATATCGGATTTCATTTAATTTTACCTTGTAAACTATTTTATTCCCGGCAAGATCCATATTTACATTAAAATTAGGATCATTACTTGGAGTACCATCTGAATTAAATGCAGGGTAATCTACCAATATTTCTTTTTCATCACCAACTTCCATCCCTATCATCTCTTCGTCAAAATTTTTAGAAATTACACCTCTTCCTATTTGCATTGTAAAATTTTTCGAAAAAGGTGTTTTGTCATATGGCTTTCCATCTATAAAGCCTTCAATATCAATCAGTATAAAATCTTCATTCTGAATAGGTCTGGCCTCTTCTATCAACTCCTTTTTGGCAAACTGTTTTCTTAACATCTCCAGTTGTCCGTCAACCATGTCATCTGACAATGTATAAATATTTTTTGTAATTTCAATCCCCTTAAAGTCAATATCTTCAATATCCGGCTTTAATTCGATTGTTGCATCATACTTATATGCGTCATCAGGATCCACCATGGGAGGATTAATTTTCGGCTCACCTATTGCGTTTATCAACTTGAGCTCTTTAAGAGCATCAGCAAAAGATGTTTGAACTAACTTAGAAAGAACATCCTGATGAACATCTTTGTGAAACATGCCTTCTAAAACCTTTCTTGGTGCTTTGCCAGGGCGAAATCCTCTTAGCTTGGAGGTCTTTCTTAATTCCTGATAAGCCTTATCAAATGCTTTCGCAACATCTTTTTTCGGCACTTCAATGTGTAAAATCTTTTTAACTGTGTTTACATCTTCAACAGTAACTTGCATTGTACTCCTTTCATTACCCCTTACGCTTCAAGAGCAAAAAGCCTAATGAAGGTTGCAGGTTGTTTTAGTAATGCCCGAAAAAAGCAAATCTTCTATCAGACATTGTTAATAGTACTTGATTTACCAATAATATCTGGTAAACTTAATAGCAAAGTATTTATGTGTCAAGAAATTTGAGGAAAGAATTTGCTATTATATAAAAAAAAACAAAAAAAAACTGTTAATTGGTGTTTTACAAAGGTGTTTTCAATAATATTTTTATTACTCTTTTGTTTTTATACATCTTCATTCGGACAAGATGTTACAAGATTTAAAAAAATACCGCAAAAGGTTATTATCATTGATCCCGGACACGGTGGGCAAGATTATGGGGCAGTAGGTTCTGATGGAACAAAAGAAAAAACAGTTACTCTTGCCCTTGCCAATATCCTTGGGGAAAAACTTTCTGCCCACTATAAAATTATTTTTACAAGAACAGGCGATTACTCCCTTAATCTCTTGGAAAGAACCGCCATAGCAAATAGTAATAAGGGAGATATTTTTATCGGGCTTCACCTTGGAGGGAGTTTTCTTCGGAGAATAAATGGCACTTTTATTTTTTATCATAGTAATGAAACTTCGCAAAGTGCACATTTATCTTATCTTTCAAATTCACTACAATATACAATGGCTGATGATAAAGAGATGATACCATGGGATGATATTCAAATAAAATACAAAAAAAAATCACAAAATCTTGCAAATTTAATTTTGGAAAATCTCGTTAGTGATAAAAAAAATAATCATGGTGCTGTTGTTGAAAGTGCGTCCCTTCTTGTATTAACCGGTGCAAATATGCCGGCTGTTATTATTGAACCTTTTTACATTACAAATCCGTCAGATGAAAAGGAATATACCACACAAGACAATCTTTCAAAGTGTGCTGATAAAATTGCAAATGGGATAAAACAATTTTTTTCAGAAAAATAAAAAAAACATTAATTAACTCTTGCATTGTGTAAAAAGGCATGTTAGAAGCCGTTTCAATTGGTCAAAATACATGGATGAGTTATGTGAAATACCATGTATAGACTTTCAGATAATTACCAAATTTCAAGATTTGGCACAAGGTGTAGCGAGAAGCTGTATTGAAATACTGCAATAAGCTTACAACGAAGTGAAATTATCTGTATGATATTTTTTTATAGCACATACACGAAGCAAGTTCATTTATTCGGGGCATAGCGCAGCCTGGTAGCGCGCCTGCTTTGGGAGCAGGATGTCGGAGGTTCAAATCCTCTTGCCCCGACCATAAAAAGGCAATATTTTATTTGTTTCATGTCCACTTGCTTTTTTTGCGTTGTCTGTTCCTCCCGCTCTTGCAATTTCTGTTGAGGTTGTGTGTCTTGTTCCGCCGTACAGGTCTAAGTCTTCAATTCCCAAACTTTTACAAGCACATTTCCACCAATTAAATTTTCCACTGTAATTCTTGATGTATGGGTTTAGGAATTGTTTCTTTACTGTTTTTCATATCCTTATTATTACATCAGTAACTATATTTCGAATTCCTTTTAAAGCAGATTCAGGTGTGTCAGATAACCAGTTGACAGCCAAGTGCTTCGCTGACCTTGCTGATAGTGGCAAATCGGGGTTTCCCCCCGTCTGCCAAGGACTTGTACAGACTGGATCGGGTAACTCCTGCTTTTTTGGCCACTTCGGTCATGCCCATTGCACGGGCAACAGTATTCAGTGCGTGAACAAACTCTTCTGGCGTTCCTTCAGTGGCATCTTGAAGGAATATTTTAATATCTTCCTGAGTTTCCAGATGTTCAGCCACATCAAAAGGTTTTGTTTTAAGGGACATCAGTTAAACCTCCAATTGTTTCAAAAGTTCTTTTGCTTTAGTAATATCTTTTTTTTGACTCGATTTATCGCCTCAGGCAAGAAGGAAAACAATCTCACGTCCTTGGATGGTGTAATATACACAAAATCCAGGACCAAAGAACATACGAAGTTCAAAAAGGTTACCACTGATTGTTTTGTGCTTCGCAGTTCATATATCATAACGCAGTGTAGCCATATAGATACAGGATATCAAGATCAAAAGACAGATATATTTTATTTTTTGGGGAAGATAGCTATTTTGGATGAAATTACCTCGGAGGCATTTAATCATTGATTGTCAAATACATTGACCCCGATAATAAATAAAAAATAATCCTTGACTTTAAAATAAAATTTTTATAGCTTGCACCCACTGCACTGAAGTCCCAGTAAAAAAAATTCAATTTTCCCCGAGCTTACTTTTCTTAGAAAGGTGAGCTTTTTGTGTTTTAAAAATTAAAGTTACAACTACATGATATAATTACGAATATTTTTTCAAAATTATATTTTATAATTAATTTACACCTGTTCTCTAACCATTAACCTATAAAGCTTACATGATAAACATGAACGGCAATTCATATAGAATTAAAGAAACGATTAATTGGAAAAAAAGTGAAGAGATAAAATGAAAATCTAAAGAAACGATTAATTGGAAAAAAAGTGAAGAGATAAAATGAAAATCTTCATCCTTCTCTGGAGAAGGATGAAACAGCTAAAAAAATATAACTTATTTTTTTTACTGGTATACTTTTCAATTAATATGGTGGTATACTTTTCATTTAACATATACACCTGAAAAAGCCATATTAGCAGACTTTCATTTTTCGTGAACGGTTACACAATTGCTAATATATTAAAATAATCTACAAGGAATTTATAATGACGTATTTTAGCG
>NBLS01000040.1 GCA_002084385.1 Desulfobacteraceae bacterium 4572_19 | reverse complement strand
TTATCATCTTTATTAACAAGCAGATGTCTTGTATTATAATTTACAAATTTCTTCATTAAAGTTTCAATATCATCTGTACTATCCGCATAACTTAACTTTGTTATCATGTGATCTTTAATAGTTTCAGTTTTAGGATTAAACTCTTTTAATAAAATATGCCGCATCAAGTCTCGCTCTGTCCATATTCCAATAATATCACTATCAGTTTTAACAACTATGGCAAGGGTCGCTCCTACTTTATTTTTAAAGTGCCTTATATTCGCATAAACAGCTTGGCATATAATAGTTGTCCTATATATGACAAGCTGTTTATGTGAAGATGAGGTGCTTGTGAACGCTTACCTTTTTTTTCGCTCGGCTTCAGTCCAATCAATACGACTCATTAGTCCCTGCATAATTGCGACATCACGTTTATCAAGACCTGCACGACCAAAAATCCTCCTGAAAGTTCTAAGCAAGTGATCAGGATTTTGTGAATCAAGAAAATCAATATCACACAAGGTCTTTCTTATATGACTATACATACTATTTAATTCTTCACCTGTAGCCTGTGGTTTTGTTTCTGTTTTAAGAGTGCAGGTTTTACCAAGTGATTTTGAAATTTCATAAAGAAAAATTGTGGTTGCATGGGAAAGATTCATTGAACCGCAATCATCGTTTGTGGCAATAGTTACAAAATGCTGACATAAATCCAACTCAGATGTGTAAAGTCCATGATCTTCTCTTCCCATAACCAACGCACACTTTATATCATTTGTCTGACTTGCTATAATTTCACCAAGCCCATTCGGAGTTAAAAAATTCTGACGGTATTTTCCAAAACGCCTCGTAGTTCCAAAGGTTAAATGACAATCTTTAACGGCTTCTTCCAAAGTATCAACGATTAATGCATTTTCCAAAACAGGCAGAGCAAAAAGAGCCATCTTTCTGGCATCAAGACTATTATAATTTTCACATGGATTAACAATACGAAGATCAAAAAAACCAAAGTTCATCATCGCCCTGCATACAGAACCAATATTTAAAGGGCCTTGTGGCTCCACAAGTACAACTGATAAATTGTTAATTTTCACGATAATACCATATTTTTTAATTTTCGTTTATAATTTATTTCACAATAGACTACTTATTTCACATATACGATAATTATGCAATTGCTTTCCAATTTTATTATCTTGATTTTACTAAATAGATAATTTATTATTTTCCCTAATGTTTTACAACTCACTTTCCGATAGGATATTTAAGCTGTTTGTATATTAAATAAAAGATGCTGTTGTTATACATCGGCATAAAACAAAATTAAATCGGTACATTTTTTGCAATACTTTTTTCTGCAGGAAATAATAGCATAAAAAAGGGGTGAATATTATGGCATTAGGAACTATATCAAGTTTAGGAGTAGGATCAAAGTTTGAGCTTCAGGATATGCTCGAAAAACTTCGGAATGTTGACGAAGCTCCGGTTAGAAGCAAAGAGACGAGTAAAACCAAGACTGAGGCACAATTAACACAGTTTGATGCCCTCAATGCAAAGTTACTCAAACTTAAATCAACAGCTCTTACTCTCTCTCTCGGATCAAATTTTCTTGAACGAAACATTACTGTTTCGGATGAAGATGTTGCAGAGGTTACTGCCCAGAACGGCATAGCAGAAACAGATTATGATCTTGAAGTAACAAAGCTTGCAACAAAAAGTTCATGGCAAAGTGTAGGTATAGAAAGCGGAAGTGATATTATTTATCCTCCACCTACTACCAATATTATAAGTAGTGCTGCAAGTGCCTTAAATCAAAGTGAAACAATGTCTTTTACCATAGGCCAAGGAGAGGACCAGCAGTCTATTTCACTTGATCTTGCATCAGGTTCCAACTTGGACACTATTGTAAATGCAATTAATAATACATCTTCAAACAAGAAAAGCAATGGCGAAACATATGTAAAAGCAAGTGTTGCAAGCAGTAGTGACGGTATGTATATTCGTCTTGAGTCAACCGATACAGATTCTGCTAACAATAATCAAATTCTTATCTCAAGCGGACCTGACTTTGTAAAACCGGATATTTCGTTCTCTTATAAAATTGGTGCAAACAACGATGAAAGCTATATTGCCGTTAAACCTGGAACATCTTATAGCCAAATGGCTGCACTTATCAATGAAGATCCCGGTAATTCTGGTATAACAGCGGCAATTATTGATGACGGTAGTGGAACGAGTTCCACCCGCTTGACCCTTGCTTCCAAAAAGCCAGGAGAAGATAATAAAATTTTTTTAAATGGAATATCCATGGAAGAGGTGCAAGGTAAAGACACATCTTTAAATTCTACATTCTCAGTAAACGGAGTTCAATACCAACGACAAAGTAATGACGATATAAAAGATGTTGTTTCAGGCCTAACAATAAATCTAAAGAAAATCGGTGAAACATCTCTTGATGTAACCTCCAGCATGGAAAATGTTACTACTGAAATAAAAACTCTTATTGAAGGCTTTAACGAAATTATTCAGGATATTAAAACAAGTGTTGATTATAACACAACTTCTAATAACGATGATGAGGCTGAAGGTAAAGGAGTTCTTTATGGTGTATCCTCCATATCAAGTTTATCAAGTGACCTTCTTAAAATGGTTGAAACCATAGTAACAGTAGATGGGGTATCCAGCTCACTTGTTGATTTTGGAATGACTGTAAATCGGGATGGTACCATAACTTTAGATGAAGACGTGTTAGATAAAGCCGTTACAGCAGACCCGGAAAAACTCAAGAATCTTTTTATAGGGAACTCAGATAAAAAAATCAAAGGATTAGGAGATATCCTTAATGAGTCCTTACGTAGCTTAACAAGTATAACCGGCCCCCTTGAAACAGAAAAAAAAGCTGCAACGGAAAAAATTGCCCGATTAAATCAAAGTATTGAAGATTCAAATGCAAGACTTACTAAGAAGTACGATGTTATGGCTGAACAGTTTGTCAGATTAGATACATATATTAGCCGAATGAACTCCCAGGCTGATTACCTTACAAGTGTATTTGATTCATTTAAAGCAGCTAATAGTAAAAAATAATAATTTTAAAAAGGAGACCTTGTCTATGGTAGCCGCAAACGGATACAATACATATCTTAATAATCACTACGAAGGAATGGACCCTAAGCGTCTTATTCTTATGTTATTTAATGGTGCATTAAAGCACTTAAAGATTGCACGAGAAGGAGTTATTGAAAGTAATCCTCAAAAAAGAGGAGAAGGTATTGGTAAAGTTATAGATATTATAACAGAATTACAATCGAGCCTTGATTCAACCATGCAGGATGAATCTACTAACTTTCTCCGTGGTCTGTATGCAAGTATGCTTGTTGAACTATCCAAGGCATCCATTAATAACGATATTAAACCTATTGATCTTTCCGTCACCTATATTTCCAGATTAAAAGAAATATGGACAAATGACGTTATGCAGACAAAACCAGTAACACCTGTTATGCCAAACAAACAAGCACCACCTGTTGCAAATAAATCTCTTTCTTATGGGAAACAATCAACATACGGAAGAACACCAATGAGATCATTTTCCGCATAACCACCGCGGCGAAAAGTACGCCACAACAAAAAATGACAGTCTTTGTAATACAACATTTAATGGAGACTTTCATATAAAATAATGAAAGGATTAATGTGATGAAAGGACTTAGCATAGGAAAGGGACTTAAAATTAAAACAATACTTCCTGAGAATATTGACGAATGTTTTAAAAAGTATGAAGATATGCAAAAAAAACATTTGAAAATTCTTGCAACAGAACTTAATCCTGATATTGAAACTTTTAATTTTGAGAGATCTGGAACATTTGAGACCCTAAAAAATGAGTTGACTACTCTAATCAATAAGAGTAAGAATATTGGTAAACAGGTTAATACTGATCAGTTTAACGACTGGCAAATTGAAAATAAAAATAATGACACATACGATATTTTCGTTAATTGTCGCTCAAGAATATCATCTATTCTTGAACGAGACAGTATAATTTCTAAAAAAATAGAAAATTTCAGAAATGAAATTGCATCACATATGCAAAAAATACAATACGGCAAAGCCGCCATAAGGGGATATACTCAATTTAATGCATAATATAATGTACAACTAAAAAATGGAGGTGAACCATGAATGTAAACAATAACGCAGATATAGCAACACAACCTTTAAGCTATACCCAAACGGCTAAGCAGGCTACACCCTCTCCATCGGCAACAGCTATAGATGACGCTAAAAAGATAGCTGATGTAAAAAAATTAGCTGATACAAAAGAAGCTGACCAACCTGTCGAAAAGCCGCAAACTACAGAAGAAATTCAAGAAACTGTAGAGAATCTTAATACATATATGGATGATCTGCAAACCAATCTTGGGTTTAAAATTAATGACGATAGTGAAGATATTGTTATAATGGTAACAAACCGAAAAACGGATGAAGTAGTTAAACAGATACCATCGGAAGCACTGCTTAAACTTCGAGACAAAATGGAGGAATTAACCGGTTTACTTCTAAGCGAAACAGTATAGTTATTTTAAACTAACTGTTTGAATTTACGGCATTGTACTATTTAATAATACAGCGTTCTCCAGAGACGTTCACGTAAAATAATGGGAGACAATATTGAGTAAATATAAGGTGACCGTAAATAAATTAAATGTTCGTGAAGAACCAAAGCTGACCGGTAAAATTATTGGCGTACTTGAAAAAAATGATGTTGTTGAGGTAGTTAATACGTCTGGGGATGAATATTGGCATAAGCTTAAACAACACAACAAGCTTAAGGGTTGGTCGTCTCATAAGTATCTTGTTAGTTTGGAAAATGACAATAAAATTAATAGTGATGATTTACCTTGGATGTCAATAGCAATTCGTGAAATCGGAGTACGTGAATACACAGGAGCAGCTGACAACCCGCGAATTATTGAATATTTACGTTCAACAACATTGGGAGAGCCTTATCGTTCAAACGATGAAACCTATTGGTGTTCTGCATTTGTTAACTGGTGTGTTGAAAAAGCCGGCTATGAAGGAACTGATTCGGCTTGGGCTAAAACATGGGCACGATGGGGCAAATCAATTGAGACTCCTCATCGGGGATGCATTGCTGTTTTTAAACGTGGTAGTGGAGGGCATGTCGGATTTTATCTTGATGATAATGATGAAAACATTGAACTTCTTGGTGGTAATCAAAATAATTCTGTATGTATTTCAAAATACCCGAAGGCACGCCTTTTATCGTATCGTGTACCATTTTAAGGGCTTACAAAAATTAAGAGTTCATTAAAAAATAACTTGCAATTCTTAAAACACTGATATGTTTAATTGGATTACATTGTAAAAGCTCAAAATACGATATATTCTTATACGTTCACAACGTAACTTAAATCATGCTCTTGATGCTCAATAGAGATAATTTGTAACCGTTCATGAATAAGAAATATGATTTTTCGGTAATCTCACATTTGTAAGCATTCACAAGTGCCTTATATTCGCATAAATAATTTAGCTTGTAATTTAAATAAAATGTTTTTATTTTTAAATAATCAGTCAGTGTATGGATAATCACTTGACAGTCCCGAAGTAACATGATACTAACTTTTTATAAGTGACTTTTATATAACTTGTTATGGTGAATAATATGTCTTAACAAAAATGAAAGTTCTTATAGTATCGTTTTTTTATGGACTTTTATATAAAAATATAATAAACAGTATATAATTATATCTGTAATTTAAGGGGCGGAGCTATACCAGATATCAATTGTTATTAAATAAGTATATACATTAAGGGTTCACAAATACCACATATTTCACCATTTTTTAAACCAATGAAAATAAGAAACAAACCTATCGGGCAAGATAACCCTACCTATATAATTGCAGAAGCCGGTATAAATCATAATGGAAAGCTGTCCATTGCAAAAAAACTTGTGGATGCAGCTGTTGAGGTAAAAGCAAATGCTGTAAAATTTCAAAAAAGAGACCTTCCATCTTTATATCCTAAGGACATGCTTGAAAATCCCGAGAAGTATGAACAAAATTTTCAATATATGTTGCCTGTCCTCCAAAAAAGCGAATTATCAGAAAACGATTATATTAAATTAAAAGAGTATGCCAATTTAAAAAAAATAGATTTTATCTGCACCCCTTTTGATGTTATCAGTGCAGAATTTATATACAATAT
>NBLS01000119.1 GCA_002084385.1 Desulfobacteraceae bacterium 4572_19 | reverse complement strand
AAATCTGTTCATCAAAAAGAACAAAACAAAAATGGTTGTGTGCCAATCGTTATGCTTACACATTTTGCAAAAGAAGAAAATATAAACAAAGCTCTTGATGAAGTATCAAATTTGGATGTTATTGATACAAATCCAATTATAATAAGAATTGAAGATAATTAAATTAAATGAAAGGTGTTGTATGAATGTTATTTGTTCTGACTTGGAGGGGGTATTTATGTATTTATTCCTGAAATTTGGATAAATGTTGCAAAAAAAACAGGTGTGGAGGAGTTAAAGTTAACCACTCGTGATATTTCTGATTATAATGTTTTAATGAAAAAACGACTTGCTATTCTTAAAGAAAACAATCTTAAGTTGCAGGACATTCAAAGTGTGATAGCTTCGATAGAACCATTAGAGGGTGCAGTTGAGTGTTTGGACTGGATTAGAAAAAGAACGCAAATTATTATAGTCTCGGATACATTTTCCCAATTTGCAGGTCCCATGATGGAAAAACTTGGACGGCCAACGATTTTTTGTCACTCTCTTTCTGTTGAGGCAGATGGTACTGTTTCAGGTTATAACCTTAGACAGCCTAATGCAAAACGAAAAACTGTTCTTGCTATGAAAAGCCTTGAATATACTGTTACAGCCTTTGGAGACTCCTATAATGATATTGAAATGCTAAAAGAAGCAGACACCGGTTTTCTTTTTTGCCCCCCTGATAATGTTATAAAAGAGTTTCCTGAATTTCAGGTTACTAAAACATATGACGAAGTAATAAGCTTTCTTGAAAAAACAGGTATATAAACAATGTCATAAACTTAAGCAATTGTTATTTTGAAATTACCGGCAATAGACGCAAATCGTCTAAACAACAGGTATAAAAATGAGGTTGGTTTTCTTAAGTTTATGACAAGAGAAAATTACACTTTGGGCGGAGCCGGAAATGTTGTAAATAATCTACTTGCTCTTGAAGTTAAGACCAAATTAATAAGTACTGCCGGAACAGGTACAAACAGCAGGCAGTTATTTAAATTATTAGATAAACTTGGTGTAAACACTGATGCAATTGTTCGAGAAGAAGATAGGCCAACAACGAAAAAAACAAGAATAATTGCATCAAATCAACATGTATTAAGAATTGACAGGGAAACTACAAAACCGGTTTCATCAAACACCCTTGCAATTTTAAAAAAACATCTTGAAAAAGAGATAATGCAAGCAGATATTATTCTGGTTTCTGATTATGGAAAAGGCTTGATTACCAATGAATTTATGTCCACTATTGTATCTTATGCAAAAAAATATGATAATTGAAATAGTAAACGAAGAGAGTCTTCTTAAGGCAGGCTCAATTATATGCAAAACAGTCGGGCTTTCTAAAATATTAATTACCTGTGGCAAGGCAGGTATGGTTCTTATTGATAAACTATGTGAACCATATAAAATCAAATCGGAAGCAAGACAGGTTTTTGATGTATCTGGTGCAGGTGATACGGTTATTGCAGTTCTTGGAGCAGCTATTGGTTCTGGATATTCAGTACCAAAAAGTGCTGCTATTGCAAATATCGCTGCTGGAATAGTAGTTGGCAAGGTAGGCACTGCCACTGTTACGAGGGAGGAGATAATGGATAATTGAAATTTTTTCCTTGACAGTTATCGTTAGGTAATAGACTCTATTTTTACACGATATTTCTTTTGTGGGTTTTATAATTTTGCTGTTTTACAGCACAAACATTTTTTTAGGAGGGGTTATGAATTTTAAGTCTATTGTTAAAATGTCAATGATTCAAATGTCAGTGGTTGTTTTTTTACTTGCTTTTGCCGTGTTATGCACGGCTGATGTAAAAAAAGTAAGTTTAAGTGAAGATCCGTGGCCTCCATATACCTTGGGCAAAACAGGTCAAGTGCCAACAGGTGGGATAGCAGTGGAATTTTGTAATGAGATTTTTGGCAGACTTAATATTGAACTTGATCTTAAACTCTTTCCATGGAAACGTTGTTTAAAACAGATGGAGAAAGGTCAAAGAGACGGTCTTATGCTTTTAACAAAAAATAGTGATCGTGAAAAATTTATGGTATTTACTGATTCCATAATGACTGACAGGGATCTTGTTTGGTATAGAGCTGATGCGGCAAAACCTTTTGCATGGACAACGTTTGCAGACTGGAAAGGCTATAAAATTGGTAAATCCCGTGGGTTTAATTATGGAGATGGGTTTAATAAAGCAGAAAAAGAGTTTAAATTTAAAACAGATGTTGCCAATACGGATCTTATGAATTTTAAGAAAATGTTAAAAGGCCGTATTGATATTTTTATGTGCAACGAAACAGCTGCCAATGATATTTTTAAACAAAATCCTGATCTTGCAGGAAAATTTAAATCTGCTGATAAGCCGCTTAAGGAAGTTGTGTTTTACATGTCATTTTCAAAAAAATCCCCCGTCGTTGCAATTGTGCCTAAAATAAATAAGGTTATTGCAGATATGAAAAGCGATGGAACTATAAATAAAATTTTAGGACGTTAGGAAAATAATCAGTGATGTTCGGTTAGGTTTTTGCATATTCATTGCATTGTCAAAAACGTAGGGGGCAGATACTTATGTGTCTGCCCTAATAATGACAATACCAGCTCAATATCGGGCGAATACATAGGTTTGCCCCTACATTAGGGTAAAAATAATTTGTAAAAAAAACCAATAAAATCAGGGATAAATTATTACAGAAAATAAATTTACCCTAAAACTATAGGTTTGTAAATATAGTTGGTAATTTCTAATGTGCCGGCTGAATCTTCATCAATCAGGGTATTATTTCCCGTACATAATATAATTGGAATATCAGGGTTAATACTTTTAATCTTTTTGGCAAGTGCAGTTCCTGTAAGTGTCGGCATAGTCATATCGGTTATTACCAGATCGTATTTATCAGGTTGTGCTGTTGTAAACTCTTTTAAGGCGGCAGTGCTGTTTGTAAATGCGTTAACGTTGTAACCGAGACTTTCAAGCATTCTTTTAAGTATTTCCGCAAGTTCTTTTTCATCATCAACAATTAAAATATTCTCATTGCCTGTGGGAGAAGGATTTGTATCTGTTGTTTTTATTTGGGTTTCTGTCTTTTCTTGCGGTAGAAAAATTGAAATAGTGGTTCCTTTATCGGGTTCACTTGTTACATCAATAAATCCATTATAGCTTTTTACAATACCGTGTACAACGGAAAGCCCCATACCTGTTCCTTCTCCTACTTTTTTGGTGGTAAAAAACGGATCAAATATTTTTGTAATAACCTCCTTGGACATACCATGACCGGTATCGCTTACACTAAGTTTAACATAAGTATTGGCTGGTAAGATAATTTTTTCATTATTTTCGTTAATGTCCTTTATCACAACAGTTTTTAAGGCAATAGATAATGTGCCACCGCTATCAGTCATGGCATGACTTGCATTGGTGCATAAATTCATTATTATTTGATGAATTTGAGTAGGGTCGGCAAGTACGGTACCACATGACGCACTAATGGATTGATGAATTTGAATAGTTGAGGGAAGGGTTGCCCTTATAAGTTGAAGTACTTCTTTTACAAGATACTGAACCCTTAAAGAGATAACCTTATGTTCTGTTTGCCGGCTAAAATCAAGTATTTGTGTAACCAGATTTTTGGCTCTATATCCTGCCTTTATTACTTTTTCTATATCTTTGGCAGGTTGACTACCCTGGGGTAAATCTTCCATCGCCATTTCGCTATAACCCAAGATTGCACTTAGAATATTATTAAAATCATGGGCTATTCCGCCTGTTTTGAATAAAGATTTAAAGCTCCGATACACTGTTCCTTATCTAATAAAGGAAGAGCAATGGATGATTTATAGCCTCTTTTAATAGCATCTTTATGCCAAATAGCAAAAAGTGGATTATTTTGAATATCGTGATCAACGATTGGCTTTTTTTGGGCAATGGCAACCTTCATGGGGCATCTGCCTGTCTCTTCGTCATTCCATGTAATATCAGTTATTTGGAAATATTTTTCTTCATACCCATATTGTGCAATGGAGCGAACAGTGTTATCTTTATCATACTTAGCATAACCTATTCTGGCTAGTAAATATCCACCTTGTTCAACGAGCATTTTACAGGTTTTTTGCAATAACTCATTTTCATCTGTAGCATTTACTACTGTTTTATTCAGTTCATTTATAATTGTTAAGGTTTTATTTTTTTTATAAAGCATCTCCTGTGCTTTTATTCGTTCTGTAACATCTATTCCAATCGCAAGAATTCCACTTATTTTGCCACTGCTGTTTCTTGTAGGCCTATCATACCATTCAATTGGAATTATACGATTATCTTTGGTAATTATAGGGTTAACCTCTCCTTTAACCTGAATATTTTTTAAGGATTTATTAAATACTTTGCGTATTTTAGTTAAGTCCTTTTTGGGCAAAAATGTTGTAAACCAGTCGTTACCTTTAACTTCTTCAAGTCGATAACCTGATATTCTTTCCATAAAAGGATTAAAATTTATAATCTTACCGTCCTTGTCGAGCACAAGAATAATTGCATGGGCAGTATTAATAATATCTTCGGCAAAGTTATGTTTTATACGTACATCTTCTTGCTGTTTGCGTATTCCTTTATCCGTTCTTCGTAAAATAACAAATAAAAAGCCAAGAAGTCCGGTAAGCAGAACCAGACCAATTGCAAGTATAATTACAATTAACTGCCGGTTAATCATATTTGGATTGTATTGTTGAACGGTTATAAGAAAAAAGTAAAATCCGCCCGATAATAAAAGCAGAATAATGGTTAATGGAATCATTAAGCGTTGTTGAACGGGTTTAATGGAAGTTTTTAATCGGGGCAGGGAAGCTGATAAAAAAGTTATTAATAAAATTAGTGATATTAAAACTATACTAATGGGCATAGCTAATTTACTTGCCATATCCCATTGCAATGTTTGAATACTTATTAAGTGTGTTTGTTGTAATAAATCTTTTTGCATGGTTTGATTAGTTTGGTAAATCATACCTGTAATAATAACTGCACACGAGATAATTGCACAGGTTATAATAATGAAAAATAGTTGTTTTTTTGACATTTTTAGTATCCAGTTTGATATAAAGTAAACAGTTATAAAAAATTTTCAAGTTAAAGGAAGCAAAATGTATAGAACGAAAGTTTTAATTGTTGAAGATAATACAGTGGTGGCAGAAGATTGTCGCCATTGCTTGGAAAGTTTTGGGTACGAAGTTCTTCCCATATCTTCTTCAGCCGAAGAGTCTATAAAGATGGCAAAAAAAAGTAAACCTGATGTGGTTTTAATGGATATTAAACTGCGTGATGAAATGGACGGGATTGAGGCTGCGGAACAAATTAATGCCAAATTTAATATTCCTGTTGTTTTTCTTTCCGCATACAGCGATAAACCTCTGCTTAAAAGGGCAAGTCAAGTGGGATCTTTTGGGTATCTTATTAAACCATTTGCGGATCGAGAACTTTATGCTACCCTTGAAATGGCAGTACAAAGAAGTAAAGCTGATCAACAATGCAGATTAGATGAAGAAAAAAATAGTATTGCCTTAAAAATGCAAATAAAAAAAAATTTAGTTAAAATAAAAGATATAAATACAACATTAGATATTTTAATGGAGAAAAGAGTAAATGAGCAATTGCGTACTGAAGAGACAATACACACAAACTTTAAGTTATTTGTTTTCCCATTTATTGAGAAACTGAAAAAAAGTCTTCGTACCAAAAGAGAGCAGAGTATATTAAGTATTTTGGAATCGGAAATAGTGAATGTGGTGTCTCCTTTTTCAAGAAAACTATCATACAATATGTAGTCATAGGGAAAGCATTCGGGAAAAAGTTAATCTGAAAAATAAAAAAGCAAACTTACGATCATACCTTATGAGTATTTCATAATCGCCTACAAATTTATTCTACTAAAATTTATAAAATTGCCTATTTTTATAGGCAATTTATCCCCTTTATCAGCGTTCACAAGTTCTTATATTCGCATAAACAGCTTGGCATATAATAGTTGTCCTATATATGACAAGCTGTTTATGCGAAGATGAGGTGCTTGTGAACGCTTACGATTTTAGATAGTAAATATGATTGCATAATAAAAAAAGGATTTGATAGTGTATAATACTATAAAACAAACCAAAAAATATACCAAACGTACCATGTCCAAGGATTTAGTTTTCTGGATAAGTTTAAGCAGTGCTGTTTTAATTGGCATACTTGGAACCTTTAATTTTTTTTATGTTAGTTATCAATTAAAAAAAGATTTTTTAATTCGGGCTGATGATACTACCGAGAAGGTCGCTTATATTTAAAAAAAAAAATGTTTTGGGAAACTAATTATGTGGGTTCTCTGGAGCTTTTATTTGACGATAAGGAAATTTGGAATAAACAACGTAAAATAATTGAAAACACCATTGTAATTATTGCATTAATGATTGTAGCCAATATTCTTGGTGCTTTCTTTTTTGCAGGATATCTTTTGACGAAGCCAATGGCACGAGTAATCGAAGGAGTTAAAAAAATTGCAGATGGGGACTATGATAATCCTTTAGAACCTGTAGCTCAGCAGGATCTTAATACTATTATTGATGAAGTAAATAGTATGGCAAAGCAAATTGGGGCTAAAACGGTACAGTTAGTACAATCGGAAGAACAGGCATATATAGGGCAGAAACTGGCAGAAAAGGCAAAAAAATCAGTAAGGGAATTTCTTGATAATTCAGGTCAGGGGTTTTTATCTTTTGGTGCGGATTTATTAGTTGATTATGAATATAGCAGTGAGTGTGAGCATATTTTTAAACAGACGATTGCTAAAAAAAATATTAGCGAGCTTCTTTATGGTGAAGATAAAGATGGTAAAACTCTTTTTGCAAAAAATATTTATCGGATTTTTAACGAATCAAATGTTTTTAGGCAAAATCTTTATATCTCTTTGCTACCATCTGAATTTAGTATTGCTACTCAAAATATTCAAGCAGAATATAAAATTGTCAATAATAGAATGATGTTGATTTTAACAGATGTAACGTTACAAAAAAAATTGGAAAACGAAATAGATTCTGAAAGAAAAAAACTTAAATTTGTAGTTACCACAGTTCGTGAATCCCAAGATTTTTTTGAGATAATAAATGATTTTAAACAGTTTTGTGAATTTCATTTACCGGCATTGCTCTCTTCAGATAATGATATGAGTGAAGAGTTAATATTAGAAGAATTATATCGTCAGGTTCACACCTTTAAAGGACTTTTTGGACAACAAGGATTTCTTGAACTACCGAAAATGCTCCACGATATGGAAACAAAATTAAATAACTTTCAAAAAAATCCAAATGAATTTCATACACTTTTAAAAAACGATCCTATTGCCAATGATATCTTTGGTCTTAAGAATGTTACTCAATTATTAAATGATGATTTAAAGATTATAGATGAGTATATTGGCGGTGATTTTCTTGAAAACCAAGGGAACGTAATTATTGGTTTTAAACAGGCTGATAAGTTGTATAATCAGGCTAAACAAATTTTTAATATGGACGATCCCTTTGAAATGAAAGAAGTAAGGCAACTTTTATCTGAGATAATCAGTATGAGGCAAATTAATTTAAAAAATATATTACGAAATCATATGAAAAATGCTTATGGGCTGGCGGAGCGTCTTGGAAAAAAGATTTTTAAAAATGATGTTGAAGGTGATAACGTTTTCGTAGAGTCAACAAAATACGTACCTTTTTTTAAAACGCTTGTCCATGTATTTCGTAACAGTATTGATCATGGAATTGAAACGATAGATGAACGTGATGAACACGGAAAGAGTGAAATAGCCCAGCTA
>NBLS01000039.1 GCA_002084385.1 Desulfobacteraceae bacterium 4572_19 | reverse complement strand
GGTGTAAATATAGATCCACTGGTTTCAGGGGTAACCGATAATACCGGTATGCCTCAGGAAGTTGATACAGTATTGCAGGTTCCTGGAAATGGGCTGAACCTAACAGGTGAAAATGATGTGAATTTACAGAAAGATAAAATTATTGAAGTATTTGAAAAGGCTGCAACGCTTGAAACTCCTATGCAAGAACGGGCTTCAGAAGGGTTTGCAAATGTTAGGGATTTTAAGAATGAAATGGAAGCCAGAGTATCGGAAAGAAAAAATGATGATATCTCAGTAGTTAATGAATTTACGAAAAGTGTAAATGGTAAGGAGCGTGCAATTGATGGAACAGTATTAAAACCTGCGTCAAGAAATCTTCCTGTATATGTTGTAAATCAGGTGGGACATCAGTTAGCAAGGGCTTTAAATATGGGAGATAGTACATTGCAGTTTAATTTGAAACCGAATCATATGGGACGGCTTCAAATGAGTATAGATAATAGCAGTGATGGTTTAAAAGTTACAATAATTGCAGAGCATCAAACTACAAAAGATATGCTTATGAATCAAAGCAGTGAGCTTCGGGCAACTCTTGCCGAGCAGGGTATAAAAGTAAGCAGTATTGATATAGAATTTAGCAGTAATTATGATCAGGCAATGGCAGATTCTAAACAAGACAAAAATGATTCTGATAATAATAAAAAAGGTTTTATGAATGGAAAAAATCGTTTGATTAAAAATCAGCCAACGGAGACGGTGATACGTAAAGGCGGTATAGCCGATGGGTCTAATTTGGATCTTGTCGCATAAGTAAAAAGTTAAAGTGAAAAGTTTAAAGTGAAAAATTAATGACAAACTTGTTTTTTCAGTTAAGTTTATATTAAGAGGAGGTGTAAAATGCCAGCAATCCAACCAACAGGAGACAGTAGTCTTGCAGCAATATCATCAGCATATCATACAACAGGTGAAGAAGAGAAAGATCCATTAGGAAGAGATGCTTTTTTAACAATGCTTGTTGCACAACTACAAAATCAGGATCCTTTAAATCCAAAAGAGGGAACTGACTTTACATCCCAACTGGCTCAATATTCCCAGCTTGAACAGACCATAAGCTCTAATGATAATCTTGAAAGTATTAAAAATGCTATCCTTGAACAATCTTCCGAAACAAATACTTCAGATTATCTCGGTAAAGAGGTTATAGGTGAAGTTGATGCTATTGAAGTAACCGATGGGGAACCTTTTGGTGGTTTTTATACTTTGGAAGATCCTGCAAACGTAATGATATTAGTAACAGATGCTAATGGTGCTGAGGTTCGTACACTCTATCCCGGGCAAATGGAAGCCGGAAATAACGATATAGATTGGGATGGAATGGATAATGAAGGAAATCCTGTTATGGATGGAACGTATAATTATACAGTTTTATCAGATAATGGATCTGGATTTACAAAGGTTTTAACCACTGTTTCAGGCAAGGTTGATGCTATTTTAAATAAAGATGGGAAAACTTATCTTCAGGTGGCCGGAACTTTTATTCAGGCTGAAAGTGTTTTAAAGGTTATGGAACCTGTTGAAAATACCTCCGCAATTACAAATCCTCTGGAATATCTTGGCAGAGAAATAAGAGTTGCAGAGACGTTAATTAATGTTGACGGTGGAGAAGTCGGAGGTAGCGGAGTAAGTTTTAGCATAGAAAGACCAGATGATGTGCAGGTGGTAATTTTTGATAGAAATGGTAATGAAATAAGAACCATTGAATTATCCAAAGATGAAGTAGAAGCGGGAGAAAACACTGTATCGTGGGATGGAAAAGATAATCAGGGTGATATGGTTGCAAATGATTTATACGGTTATGTAATAAAAACTAAAGGTGTTCCTGTGGATATGACAAGAACCGGTATTGTAGATGGTGTTAGCTATAAAAACGGAGTAGCTTACCTTCATCTCGAAGATGGTTCCCTTGCAGATCCAATATCAATCTTAAATATAAAATAATAAATTAAGGAGGAAGGTTATGTCATTAACAAGCTCATTATATACAGGAACCAGCGGTTTAACCAATATGGGTAATGCCATGCAGGTTATAGGTGATAATATTGCTAATGTAAACACGGTCGGTTATAAAGGTGGAAGATATACATTTGCCGATTTACTAAGTCAAAATGTTGCCACCCAGGCCGGAACAGGTCAAATGGGTCGTGGTATGGCTCTTGGAAGTGTTGATTCAAGATTTCAACAGGGATCTTTTGAGACCACCGGTAACAGCACTGACCTCTCCATAGGTGGCGATGGTTTTTTTATTGTGCGTCAAGAGGGTACAGAAAGAGATTATTATACAAGAGCCGGAAATTTTAATTTTGATAAAGACGGTAAATTGGTTAATCCAACCGGACATATTCTCCAGGGGTGGTCATTAGATCCTGAATCAGGAGATGATTTGGGTTCTGTTAAGGATATTATTTTATCCTCTTTTACTTCTGCTCCACAAGTTACAGATGAAATTTCAGTTATTACAAACCTTGATTCTGATGCTGAAAGCAAGGTTGAAGTATTGGCAAATGCGTGGGATGGTACAGTAATACCGCCGGAACCTCCTATAGGTGTAAACAGTTATCAATATCAAACTGTTGTAAAGGTTTATGATTCTCTTGGAAGTACCCATGACCTTACAATTTATTATGATAAAAAAGAGACAGGATCAAGTGGTGCCATAGCTGATATAACCATGGAGGAGTTTTCAGGAAGAATTAGCAGTGTGGATACAACAGGATCCATAAAACCAGATAAAGTTAATTTTACAATTAAAAATTACGATGTTTTTACTGTAGATTATAATGAAATGAGTTTGCAGTATGTTACTAATGCTACAACGGGTGTTAATTTCTGGCAGTTTAATAATCCTTTTAATAAACTTGCACCTCCATATGATAATGCTCTGTTAACCGGAGATGAGAATGGTGTTAAAATAAATTTTGATAATGATGCGGCTAAAGTTATTGATCTTGAAATTAAATTTGATGTTCCCGTTCAAGTAAATGATATAATCACATTTGATTTGGTTCATCCTGATGGTATTAATAAACAGGATGTAACTCAAGTAGTGTATCTTGGGGATACTTCAGATGATAATACAACTATGCAAATTAATCATCCGGAAGCAATTACGGAAGATGCTGATGCAGTTGATGTTGTATGGAATGCATCTGCTAAAGTTCCTTTTTGGTCATGGGGCGATGTCCATACCATGTCAAATTTTGGTAACTCTACAACAGCTCCCGCTGTGGAATCTACAAATGTAGTATTTGAAGTTACAAATATGGATGCTCTTGCAGATGGAGGTCCGTTTGATCTTCAGTATAATGGACAGGGGGTAGCACCTGGAACATGGGCGTGGGGTGCTAATAGTCCTTATGCTGTTGGCAGTCCCTATGAAGAAGCTCCTCCTCCGGCAATAGTTGGTGATGAAAATGGTGTAACCATATCCTTAACGAATGCTGTTACAGGTCTTACCACAGATATTGTTTATACATTTACAAATCCATTGGCTACTAATACTGGTGTAATTCCTGCGGGACTTGGTGAATTTGATTTTTCAACAGAAGAGGAAGTGAAGCCTGTTGGAAAGGGATCAGATAAAATATTAACCGGAAATTATACTGGTGCGGTAACAGATAAAGATAGTATTACAGATATTGAAATTTCAAATTATTTGGCACTTGTTGATACATCGGAAATTGATGCTTTTCGTCTTGAATGGGATAATGCTACTACTACATGGAGAATCCCTTTAGTTCCTAACCCTGCTAATCCTTTTACTGATCCTTATGGTCCCGGCAGTCCTTATGAACAAGCTCCTCCCCCAGCAATTACTGGTAACGGTGGTACTGTTACCATACCTTTAACGAATGCAACAACCGGTGTTACCACCAGAATTACTTATACTATTAATCCTGCTCTTACAGCTGATGGCGGTTTTGATTTTTATACAAAACCTGATGTATATGCCGAAGCTAAACTTGTGGGCGATAAAGATAAAGTAAGAATAGATCTTAATCCTAATGATGAGAAGGACCCTAATATTGATGATATTAGTTTTGATTTTATAGAACCTATTTCTTCAGGGCCGGGGGTAGCTAATAGTAAAATTTCGTTTGCTCTTGAGGGCACTGTTGCATGGACAGATCAGAAAACAACTAAAAATGGTTATTATGATTTTACGGCAGATTTTCTCGGTGCCGATGACGGTGCATCAGTTATGAATATAGAATATAACAATGGTGCCAAGAATGATGGAACAGGCCAGTTTGTCAATGCTTCTTTATCTTCTACCCAGTATGCCCGAGCATCGAGCACTGTTTATCAAACTGCTAATGGTTATGGAGCAGGTGATCTTCAGGGGATTGAGGTGTCAGGTGATGGAGTTATGACAGGGTTGTATTCCAACGGACAATTAATACCGCTGTACAGGGTAGCTCTTGCAAAATTTTTAAATAATCAGGGGCTTAGAAAAGAGGGGGGAAATCTTTTTCAGGCAACAAGAGATAGTGGTTTGGCTATCACCAATAAACCCGGTCAGAATGGTCTTGGTAATATTTCTCCAAATTCCTTGGAGATGTCAAATGTGGATGTGGCAGAAGAGTTTGTAAAGATGATTACAACCCAGAGAGGGTTTCAGGCGAACTCCAAAATTGTTACTACAGTAGATGGTATGTTGGATACTGTAATTCAGATGAAACGATAGGGATATTGAGTTTCTAATCAATATTAGAACAATACTTTGCATAGGACAGGGTGGTGGGCGTTGCAGTTTATGTAAAGCTAAAATTATAATACCAATACAACTATCTTCAGGTTGCCACGTTAAACCGTAGGTACCCTGAAGATAACATTTTCATTTTTATTCTTATTCTCATATATATATTGATTTTTTAAAATACAAATGGTAACAGTGTAACTGTTATAGTTATTCATGTAAATGAAATTATTGGGACATGAATTTTATCAAAAATATTAAGAAATTGTGAAATAAATACATGATGGAAATCAACAAAGAGCTGTATGAGTGAGGATAATAATGAATTTATTACAGAGTATTCATGAACTTCCAAAAATGGAAAAAATAAAAGTTATGGAGTTTCTTTGGGAAGACTTGACATTAGAAGAAAAAAAATATAAATCACCTAATTGGCATAAGGATGCATTAGCTGAAACAGAAAAGAGAATGGCTGTAGGTAAAGAAAAAATCATTGATTGGAGTGATGCCAAACAATTCTTGAGAAATGAATTTAAATGAAAATTCGTATATTAACATCAGCCTATAATGACCTGAAAAGAGGTAGGTTGTTTTATGAAAGTCAAGCTGAAAATTTAGGTGAGTATTTTTTTAGTACACTATTTTCAGATATTGATTCATTGATCTTTTATGGAGGAATTCATCCTATATATTTTGATTATCATAGAATGCTGTCGAGTCGATTTCCATATGCAATTTATTACAAAGTAAACAAAGATGGAAATATAGAAATCTGGAGAGTTCTTGATTGCAGACAAAATCCTGATAAAATAAAACAACAACTTATTGATGAAATAAGTTAATAGTACTCTTTATTTTTTGTAGGCTATGCTGATATTGCAAACAACAACAAGAAGGCATACTATTTTGAGTGAACCCCTTAGTTTGTAAAGGAGATTTGTAGTGGTTAGATCAGGTGCACTTGATCTTGACGGCCAGTCTGAAAAAAATCAGTCTGAAGAAAATCAGGCCGAAGAAAATCAGGAGGGGAAGGGCAAGCTTGGAGATAAGCTGGCTTTTTTAAAAAAGATTCCTTTAAAATGGGTAATTATAGGCGGTGCAAGTTTTATTATCCTTTTATCTCTTCTGTTTTTGGGGTTGTATCTATTTTCAGGGGAGTCGTCAAAAGAGGAAGAGTTTGTACCTGTTCAGGAAATAGATGTGGAAGCACCAGATGATATGCTTGAACTTGTACCTGCTTTTGAAAATATTTTTCCAATGGATTATTTTGAAGACGTAAGACTTATGGATACGGCCTTTAATAGGGTGCTATCCGCTCGTTTGGATATTGAGTTCGAGGGTGAAAAAACATGGGAAGAGCTTGTTGAAAACGGGCCAAGACTCCATGAGATGTTGACAGTTTTTTTTCAAAGTAAAACATCTTATGAAATATTAAATGTTGAAGGTAGGACGGCATTGAAGTATGAACTGATTGAAGTTGTTAATCAAATGTTGAAAAATAAGAGTGTAAGAAATATTTATTTTATTGAATTTATTGTAAGAACGTATAAATTATGAGTGAAATTCTATCACAAGATGAAGTGGACAGTCTGCTTTCGGGATTAGGTGATGGTGATGTTGAGAGTGAAACAGATCTTGACAGTCCTGATCCGGATGGTGTGGATGGGTATGACTTTACGAGTCAGGACCGCGTAATTCGTGGACGTATGCCCACCTTGGATGTAATAAACGAAAGGTTTTCAAGGGAAGTTCGTGCCAGTATGACCGGACTTTTAAATACTAATGTGGATATTAGTGCGGAACCTTTGGATACATTAAAATTTTCCGAGTTTGGCCGTAGCCTGCCTGTTCCTACCAGTTTGCATGTATTTCGCATGGAGCCTTTAAGGGGACACGGGTTATTAGTATTGGAAAGTCAGTTGGTTTTTAACTTGATTGATACATTTTTCGGTGGTGATGGCTCAAGTAATGCGAGGGTAGAGGGTAGAGAATTTACAACAATTGAAGAGGTGATGATTAACAAGGTTGTTAGAGCTTGCCTTAAAAATCTTATGACTGCATGGCTTCCTGTGGAGCAGATTACAATATCTCTTATCCGATCTGAAGTAAATCCACAATTTGCAGCAATTGTAAATCCTACCGATCTTGTTATTGTAACAAGATTTGAAATTGAACTCGAACAATCAGCAGGTACATTGATTGTTTGTATTCCCTATGCTATGATAGAGCCTTTAAGGAGTAAATTATCTGCAGGATTTCAAGCAGAGCAGGAATCTGTGGATATGGTTTGGCAAGATCGGTTAAAAGAGATAATCTTGGAATCAACGGTGAATTTTAATGTTCAATTAGGTTCAACCGAGATAGTAGGTGAACGTTTAATTATGCTTAAACCCGGGGATGTAATACAGCTTGATCAGGATGCTGTAGAACATTTGACAGCAAATATAGAAGGTTTACCAAAACTTAAAGGGGTTGCCGGTTTGCAACGTGGGTTTCAGGCCTTTCAAGTAATGAGTAGAAAGAAAATGAGATAATTATGGCAGAGAATGAAAAAATTGAAGATGAAGATGAAGGTCCTGATAATGAAATTGAAGGACGTGATCTTGATTTTATTTTGGATATTCCCCTTGAACTTTCAGTATAGCTCGTGGTGAAGTTGTGGTTGTTAACGAAAAATTTGGTGTTCGTCTAACCGATATAATAACCCCTATGGAGCGGGTAAGGAGTCTTGGGTGACACCAATTCCTGAAGTTTGGAATATGCTACTTAAAAGTGCAGGTATGCTTTGTGTGGTTATTGGCATTCTTTTACTAATGGTGTATATTATTAAGCGATTTTCATTGGCCGGTGGTGGAAAAAGAGGGCAAACGAGCATTAAGGTTCTTTCTTCAATTCATTTTGGAGCTAAAGAGAAAGTGGCGCTGATAGACGTTTTGGGAAAAAAAATACTTCTTGGAATAACAGCAAATAACATAAATTTTTTAACTGAATTTGATAAAGATATTGATGTTGGAGATGATGTTTTAAATAAGGAAAAGGGTATTTTTTCTTTTATGTTAAAAAAAAATGTACAAGAAGTTGATAAAACAGTAAAAGAAGCTGGGTAAATCGTGAAAGAGAGCTGATAAAACTGTGAAAAAAAAGTTGATAAAAACTATGAAGAAAGCTGATAAAAAATGAGAAGTTCAGGTAATAAAAAACTATTTTTTTTCCCTGCTTTTGTATTATTTATTATTTTAACAGGTATTCCTGTTGTTGCTAATGCAGTCGATTTTCCAATTCCTTCGTTAACATTTGGTATTACCGAGGCAGAAGGTCCGGAAGAGGTGTCGGTAGTTCTTGAAATAATAGCTCTTCTTACTATTTTGTCACTGGCTCCTGCAATTTTAATTCTAATGACTCCTTTTACAAGGCTTGTAGTTGTTTTTCATTTTCTCAGGCAAGCGTTGGGTGTGCAATCAAGTCCTCCAAATCAGGTAGTAGTCGGGCTGGCACTTTTTATTACGTTTTTTATTATGAAACCGGTTTGGCAAGATATTTATAAGGAGGCTCTTAATCCCTATCTTGAAAATGAAATATCATATAAAGAGGCATTTGAGATAGCTCAGGTTCCTGTTAGAAAATTTATGCTGTTAAATACAAGGGAAACAGATCTTGCCCTTTTTGTAAAAGGTGCAAAAATGCAACGACCCCAAAGTCGGGAAGATGTATCGTTGCTGGTGTTAATTCCAGCATTTGTAATAAGTGAGCTTAAAACTGCTTTTATAATTGGTTTTGTTATTTATATTCCATTTCTTGTTATTGATATGGTGGTTGCAAGTGTTCTTCTTGCGATGGGCATGATGATGCTTCCACCGGTTATGATTTCTCTTCCTTTTAAACTGATGCTTTTTGTTCTTGTTGACGGGTGGAATATTATTGTAGGTTCCATGTTAAAAAGTTTTGGTATGTAGGGACAGGTGCGTAAAAAATGACTCCTGAATTTGTGATAAGTTTAGCAAAAGAAGCTATTATGATGACAATTATTCTTTCCATGCCCATGTTAGGATTAGGACTTATTGTCGGGCTGGCGGTAAGTGTTTTTCAGGCTGTTACTTCTATTCAGGAAATGACTCTTTCGTTTGTTCCCAAAATAATTGCTGTTTTTCTTGGATTACTGTTTTTTGCTCCCTGGATGCTGGAAAAAATAACATCTTTTACCGCAAAAATGATAACAAATATTCCACTATATATTAGATAAATGGAAATACTTAATCTTTTTTCTCCTGACCAGTTTAAAATATTTCTTCTTGTTCTTGTCAGAGTAAGTGTCGTACTTTTCCTTTTTCCAATTTTTGGAAGTAGCACTATCCCCTCATTAGTGAAAGCAGGGCTTGCACTTATTATTTCAATGTTAATTTTTCCCGTTGTAGCGATTGATGTAAAGCTTTTTCCTAATAATGTTGTTGAAACCGGCATTATGCTTTTTTCCGAGTTTATGATAGGACTTACATTAGGTCTTACAGTAAGGATTTTTTTTGGTGCTATTCAGCTTGCAGGGCAGATTGTTGGTTTTCAAATGGGATACTCCATGATAAATGTGGTGGATCCCCAAACCGGAGCCAATGTATCCATAATGGAGCAAATAGGACACTGGGTGGTTCTTCTTATTTTTCTTGCTTTAAATGGGCATCATATGCTTGTTACCAGTCTTTTGGAGAGTTATCAGATAGTTCATGTGGGTTTTTTTGAACTGCCGGAAAATATTATAACCAAGTTTATCGAACTTATCTCACAAATGTTTATTTTGGGTATAAAAGTAGCAGCTCCCGCTATGGCTGCACTTCTTTTTACAAGCGTAGCTTTTGGAATATCCGGAAAGTTTGCTCCTCAAATGAATATAATGATGGTGGCTTTTCCTCTAAAAATAGCAATAGGTCTTGTGTTATTTGGTATGGCATTGCAAATAATAGCTGTTGTAACGAAGCAGTACCTAATGCAGTTTAAGGAATTATTAACAACGTTTCTCGTTTGGATGGGTGGATAGAGGGATAGGGAGAGTTTTAAATGGCTGAAGATTCCGGCGGTGGCGAGAAAACCGAAGATGCTACCGGGCGTAAACTTGATAAAGCTCGTGAAGAGGGACAGGTAGGTAAAAGTCAGGAGGTTCCGGCTGTTTTTGTACTGCTTGCAGGGGTGGCCATACTGCATGTCCTTGCATCTTTTATTTATCAGAATATGTTGGATGTAATGCGAGATTGTTTTTCATTTCAATCAATTCCCCATGTAAGTGCAGAGTATTTTATACATCTTTTTTATAGATATATCGAAGCTTTTTTTAAGGTTTTAATGCCGGTGCTGGCGGTGGTATTTTTTGCAGCTCTTGTAACAAACTTTTTTCAAGTCGGATTTGTTATCTCATGGAAAGCTTTAGAACCAAAATTTTCAAAATTAAATCCTATAAAGGGATTTGCCCAGAAATTTTCATCAACAGCGTTTGTAGAGTTTCTCAAAAGTATTATTAAATTACTTATTGTAGCAATTGTAACATATTATGCAGTTGTAAATGAACTTAATACGATACTTAATCTTTATGATAATAGTATTGGTTTTATTTTAGCTTATGTTATGAAAATTTCGTATCTGATTTTTATGAGAGTACTTATGATAATGGCTTTTCTTGCAGTTTTGGATTTTGCATTCCAAAAGGAAGTAAAAGATGAGCATAAACAAACAGAGGGTGATCCGCAAATAAAATCAGATGCGGATGTTGTAGTAACAAACCCGACTCATCTTGCAGTGGCAATAAAATATGACTCTTTGCAAATGGATGCACCGAAAATTGTTGCCAAAGGTGCAGGTATGGTTGCAGAAAATATTAAAAAAATAGCAAACGAAAATCAGGTTCCAATTGTAGAAAATAAAGAACTGGCTCGAAATTTGTATAAACATGTAGAAACAGGTGAGTACGTGCCACTTGATCTTTATCAGGCTGTGGCAGAATTGCTTGCATATGTTTATAATATGAAGGGTAAGTCTATGTGATAAGCAAATCTGTTTTTTGTCATAATTTTGGCAGTACGTGTCAAAATACCGTGGATGCAAATTTTTTAGTGAACTTTTATTTGAAAGTTTTTTAATTTTTCGTAACCGTTCACGAACAAGAAATGTGATTTTTCGGTAATTTCACATTACAATTTTTCGTTGAGGACAAGTTACTAAAAAATTATTTAATAGGTGATATAATATTTGTTATCGTAAGTTTTTAGGAGAATAAATGGCAACAGAAAGTTCGGGCATATTATCCGGTTTAAAGAAAGAATCATCTGATATTTTAATGATTCTTGTGGTAATAGGGATCTTGCTTGCAATGATTCTCCCGATAAGTCCTTTTATTTTAGATTTTTTGCTGGCAATGAATATTACTTTTGCAATTGTTGTTCTTATTACCACCATGTACACAGAAAAACCCTTGGATTTTTCTGTTTTTCCTTCTCTTCTTCTCGTCCTTACCCTGTTTCGTCTGGCTTTAAATGTTGCATCAACCCGTTTGATTCTGCTCCATGGTAACGAGGGCCCTGATGCGGCCGGTGCTGTAATTAAATCGTTTGGCGATTTTGTTGTAGGTGGAAACTATGTTGTAGGTGCAATTATTTTTATTATTCTTGTTTTAATTAATTTTATGGTTATTACAAAGGGTTCGGGTCGAATAGCTGAAGTGGCAGCAAGATTTACCTTAGATGCCATGCCGGGTAAACAGATGGCTATAGATGCTGATTTGAATGCCGGAATTATTGATGAGGATGAAGCAAGGGCAAGACGAAAAGAAATTGGTCAGGAATCTGAATTTCATGGTTCCATGGATGGTGCAAGTAAGTTTGTAAAAGGAGATGCCATTGCCGGTATTATTATTACCGGAATAAATATTGTTGGCGGTTTTGTTATAGGTATTTTGCAGCATAATATGGATATGGCGACAGCTCTTTCCAACTATACTTTATTAACCGTAGGAGACGGTCTGGTTTCCCAGTTACCGGCATTGATTATTTCAACTTCAGCAGGTTTACTTGTTTCGAGAGCCGGTACAGAAAACAAGATGGGTAAAGAGTTTGCAAAACATCTTTTTGTAAGGCCAATGCCAATTTACATTGGGTCTATAGTGGTTTTTTGTCTTGGATTGGTACCGGGTCTTCCTTCGATTCCTTTTATGTCTTTTGCCCTGATACTTGGCGGTTCTGCATATATGTACCGTAAAAGACTTGATACCGATACTGTGGAAGACGAGTTAACAAGAGCCGATGAAGAAGAAGCACAAGAGGGTGCAGGTCCTGAAGAAGTGGAACATCTTCTTTCGGTTGATATTATGGAGCTTGAGGTGGGATACGGACTTATACCTCTTGTGGATAAACAACAAGATGGCATGCTGTTAGGACGAATACGTTCCATACGAAGGCAGTTTGCAACGGATATGGGAATGGTAATTCCTCCTATACATATTAGGGATAATTTAAAATTAAAACCATCCCAATATCGTGTATTAATAAAAGGCGTAGAGATGGCCGGGGCGGAACTTATGGTAAATCATCTTCTTGCAATGGATCCGGGAGATGTGGATCAACCAATTGAAGGTATTCCTACGGTTGAACCGGCTTTTAATCTTCCTGCTTTATGGATACCGGCAGACAGAGAAGAAGATGCAAAATTTGCCGGATATACTGTGGTGGATAACTCCACGGTTGTTGCAACTCATATTACCGAAGTTATCCGAAGTAACGCCGTTGAGCTTTTGGGCAGGCAGGAAGTTCAGCATCTTCTTGATAATCTTGCTAAAACAAGTTCAAAGGCTGTTGAAGAACTGGTTCCAAATCTTCTTTCCCTTGGAGTGGTTCAAAAAGTATTGCAAAATCTGATAAGAGAGAAGGTTTCAATTAGGGATCTTTTAAGTATTGTTGAAACTCTCGCTGATTATGCACCAATGAGTAAAGACCCGGATCTTCTTACAGAGTATGTAAGACAAACACTTTCAAGATCAATTATCAGTCCTTTTGTGGTTGACGGAGTACTTCATGTGGTAACCCTTGATCATGGTCTGGATGATTTATTAAATAAGGTATTAAAGCATACTGAACATGGTTCATATCTGGCGTTAGAACCTGGTGTGGCTGAAAAAATAGTTGAGTCGGCAAGAGATGTATCGGAAAAAGTAATGGCGGCAAATCTTCAGATGGTTATTCTTGCGTCTCCGGCTTTAAGAAGGCATTTAAGTCGTCTGTTAGAACAGACAGTTCCAGCGGCAGTTGTTACTTCCCATGCGGAAGTTGCACAAAATATCAGCATTAAATCTGTAGGAAAGGTGGCAATTTAAATGCCGATTAAAACATATAAAGCAAAGAGTTTACAAGAGGCGATAACTCGTATCAAAGAAGAGATGGGGCCTGATGCCATGATTCTTTCCACAAGGAGAATTCCAAAGGGATTATTGGATCCGTATGGAGTTGACTTGTTTGAAGTAAAGGCACAGTCGGCTGAAATTCAAGCTGATGCAGGAAAGCAAAAGAAGAATATACCGCCGGCAGAATTAAAAGTACTGTCTGAAATGAAGGCAAAGGTGTTAGAAGGTTTTGGAAAACTTGGATCAATGCACAAGGGTGGTAAATCTGAAGGTAGCAACTTAAAAAGTAATAATCCTAAAAAAGTATTTGAAGTAGTTGGCGAACATTTTGATTTATCTAAGGAATTATCTAAATCTGGCAATCGCACAAAAGAAGTAAAAAAGCAAAAAAGTAGTATAAAATCAGATAAAAAAGGCTATTTTTCGGTATTATCGGAACCTGAAGTAGAATCAAGGGAGCAAAAGCTAAGCCAGTCTCATAAAAGCCAGTCTAACAAAAATCGGGCAAAAGTAAATCAGATCAGGTCGGAACAATTAATATTAGATCAATTAAGACCACAACATTTAAGAACGGAGCAGCTAAATTCAGAATATCAGGATGCAGAGGAACAGGAGTATGAAAATCAAAATACGATACAACAGGCACAAATAGATGATTCGATAGCATCAGATTTTGCTGAAAAACAATTAGGTTTAATTCAAGGTGATCTTGCATCTATAAAAGAGATGCTCTTTTTAAATGGTCAAAGAACAGGAATACCAACGGTTTTACAAAATCATCCTGAATGTATTAATGTATATGTAAAATTAATAAAAGCCGGTATTTCTGAACAAAGTGCACAAATGTTTTTAAAAAAAGCATGGGATGACAATGGAAATAAAAAAATAAAAAATAGAAAAAGTTCGCCGGAAAAAGTAACGAAAAATGTTATCAGAACTATTCTTGCAAATATTGACGTGTGGGATCCTTTCGATGATAATATGGAAAAAGGAGTACAAATTGCAGCGTTTACAGGACCTACTGGTGTAGGAAAAACAACGACAATAGCTAAATTGGCAGCAGAATTAAGTATGAAACGAAAAAAAACTGTTGGGCTGATTTCCATAGATAGTTATAGAATAGGTGCTTTAGAACAGTTGAAAACATATTCGTCAATTATGGGGTTGCCTTGTTTACCTGCATTTACATGTCGTGATCTTCAGTTAGCATTAAGAAAAATGGAAGGCTTGGATATAATCTTGATAGATACTGCCGGGCATAGTCATTTGGATGAAACAAGAATGACAGAACTTGGAAAATTTATTGATGGCAGTCATTCTATTTCTACCCATTTGGTATTAAGTGCTACAATTGATAAATTGGATATGAAGGATGCAACTGAAAATTTTGCTGTGTTAAATCCAAAATCTTATTTATTTACAAAGGTGGATGAAACAAAACGATGTGGTACAATTATTGATCAGGTTATTAATCAAAAAATGCCCATATCTTTTATTACAAATGGACAGAGGGTACCGGAAGATATTATGACTGCAACGAAAAAAAATATTTTAGAGTTAATTTTGAGATAATAGTGAGCCCTAAACATAGGAGTTGTAACGTGGATCAAGCGAGTAGTTTAAGAAAAATTGTTGATAATCGTGCTTTAAAAAGAAATAAAAAAATATCTTCGAAAAATTTCGATGAAAGTTCATTAAAAGTGCTTGCAGTAACAAGTGGAAAGGGTGGGGTGGGCAAAACAAATGTGGTTGGAAATCTTTCCATAGCCTTAAGTGAATTTGGTAAAAATGTTTTAATTATTGATGCTGATATGGGGCTTGGTAATGTGGATATAATATTTGGGATAAGACCTGAATATAATATAGGTCATGTTATTCGTGGTGAGAAAAAATTAAAAGATGTTATTGTAAAAACGTCCCACGGTATAAGTATTATTCCCGGCGGATCCGGTTTTTCAGATTTAACGAACCTTACTGAGGGGGAAAAGCTTAATCTTTTATGTGAATTTGAGACTTTGGATTATGGAAATGTTGATGAAAGCAGTGATAAAAACGGAATTGATTTTGTTTTTATTGATACAGGTGCAGGTATAGCATCTAACGTAGCATACTTTAATATGGCCGCCGAAGAGTGTATGGTGGTTGCAACTTTTGAACCTACATCAATTACAGATGCATATGCCTTAATGAAAGTTATGGCTACCCAGTATGGCACAAAATATTTTAAGCTTCTCGTTAATATGGTGCAAAACGCCAAGGAAGCAAAATCTGTCTATTTAAGTTTAAGCCAAGCAGTTGACAGGTTTTTAAGTGGTGTGGTGGTTGAATATGTAGGGTTTATTCCCACTGATGTAAAGCTTAGGAATGCTGTTATAAAACGCATACCTGTTATGGACTTTGCACCTGATGCTGCATCAAGTCTTGCTTTTCGGGAAGTTGGCAGTAAACTTGCAAGGTCTAATAAACGGAATAGTTCAAGTGGAAATATTTCGTTTTTTTTCAAAAAATGTATGAATGCTGATATATTATAAATGCTGATATATAAATATAAACCGTCAAATAATTGCCGGATTTTAAGATTTGGCACAAGGCGTAGCGAAAAAAGTCGTATTGAAATACAACGTAATGAAATTATTTATGGTTTATAGTAGAGTTACTTTGTGGGGACATTAAAAGGGATATGTTTTGGTATGGTTAATAAATATCTTAAATCAATTGCAAATAATAAAAATAGTGATGGAAATAGCAAAAAAAGTGGTTTTGACAAGGATGAACGTGAGGAAATGATTGTCAAGTACGCTTATCTTGTTAATTATGTTGCTAATAGAATGGCAAGAAGGCTTCCTCCGAGTGTGATAAAAGATGAGTTGGTTAGTGCCGGATGCCTAGGATTGATAGATGCTGTTGATAAATATGATGCCAGTAAAAATGTTAATTTTAAAACATATGCACAACACCGGATTAAGGGTGCGATTTTAGATGAACTTCGCAACATGGATTGGTATTCACGTTCCATGAGAAAAAAAATTCAAAATATTGAAAAGGCGGTACGGGTAGTTGAAACAAGACATAAAAGATCTTCTGATGAGAATGAAGTAGCTGAAGAACTCGGTGTTACTCTTGAACAGTATCATAAAATGTTAACTGAAATTCACGCAGCTTCTCTTTTAAGCCTGGACGCATTTATTAGAAATTCAAATACCAATAGTTCCTCAACAAGTACTTTTCAGGATAATCTTCATAGTTCTGATGACCCTGCCGATAATATTATGATGGGGGAGTTGAAACTGGTGTTGGCAAAAGCTGTTAAAAGTCTTGGTAAAAAAGAACAAATTGTAATTTCACTTTATTATTATGAAGAGCTGACATTAAAAGAGATTGGAAATGTTCTTGATCTTACAGAATCTAGAATTTGTCAAATTCATACAATGTCTCTTATTAAACTGAAAGCCAGACTTCAGACATACAAGCAACATAAGTAGTGCTTTGAGTTTATATGAAAGTCCATAGAAAAGCTATCTTATAAAGACTTTCATTTTTTGTTGAGGCGTATTATTCGTTGTGGCAAGTTTATATGAAAGTCCCTGAAAAAGCTGTATTAAAAAGACTTTCTTTTTTTGTTGTGGCGTATTATCCGCCATGGTGGTTATATGAAGAGGTGATAAAATGGCTGAAAATGATGAACTGTCCCAAGATGATATAGATAATATGTTTAGTGGTCCCGCCGATTCGGCATCCGATGATGATGAGTTGGTATCCCAGGATGATATAGATAATATGTTTAATAATCCTGTGGATTTCTCTTCTGATGAAGATGACTCGTCATCAGATGAAGAAGAAGACGAATTGGTGTCTCAGGATGATATAGATAATATGTTTAACAATCCTGTGGATTCCTCTTCTGATGAGGACGACTC
>NBLS01000038.1 GCA_002084385.1 Desulfobacteraceae bacterium 4572_19 | reverse complement strand
GTTGCAGAAGAAGGCTATTTCCCACAATCATGGAGAAAAGTTAATAAAGCCGGAGTACCTGTTAATATTCTTCTTATACAAGCCTCATGCTCTTGTGTATTATCCCTTTCTATTTTAATTATGCCCACAGTAAGCAGT
Source organism: Desulfobacteraceae bacterium 4572_19 (assembly GCA_002084385.1). The sequence continues at coordinate 5,954 of NBLS01000038.1, read as the reverse complement.
GCCTTTATGCTTATGAGTGCCCTTGCCGCTCAACTTTACTTGATAATGTATCTATTAATGTTTTCAGCGGCTATCCGACTGCGATATACAAAACCTGATGTTAAGCGGGGATATACAATTCCGGGAGGCAAAGTTGGTATCTGGATAGTTTGCGGTATCGCAATATTAACCTGTATTCTTGTTATAATATTCGGGTTTATCCCTCCCCTGTCTGTCAGAAGCGAAGGAATAAGTTCATCTCTTTATTATTTATTATTTCTTTTTGTCGGTATTGCTTTATTTATCGCAATTCCATTGCATTTTTTTCATTATTCACAAAAAAATCAAAAAAAAGAATAGGGACTTACATGGCAAAGGCTCTTCATAAAATTGATGCAATTGATAAAACTACTTTAAAAAAATTTGATATAAAAACATGGTGCATAAACACATGGTGCAAAAAATATGATACAAAATTTAAAAAAAGGACAAATCATAGAGCTTATAGTTTCAGATATTGCTTTTGGTGGCAGAGGATTTGCCAAAATTGATGGGTTTGCTGTTTTTATTGATAAGGCAGTTACAGGAGATACTGTAGAAGTTCGTATTGTCAAGAGAAAGAAAAATTATGCCGAAGCCAGAATTTTAAAAATGATAAAACCTTCCGAAGATAGAATAAAGCCAAGGTGCAATTACAGTGAATATTGCGGTGGTTGTAAATGGCAGTTTTTGGATTATGAAAAACAGCTTTATTATAAAACAAAGCAAGTGGCTGAGTCTTTGGAACATATCGGATTGGTAAAAGATGTTAATGTCCATCCTGCCATACCTTCCGATTCGATTTTTGGATACAGAAATAAAATGGAGTTTTCTTGTTCCGATAAAAGATGGTTGTTGCCGGAAGAGCTTGATACTGATGCCGTAAAAGGCTTTGGCCTTGGGCTTCATGTTCCCGGTACATTTGATAAAATTCTTGATATAGATAAATGCCATATTCAACCTGAACTTGGAAATGACATATTAAATGATATAAGAAAATTTATTATAAATTCCAATCTGCCGGTGTATGGATTACGATCCCATGAAGGTTTTTGGCGTTTTATTATGTTACGCCACTCTTTTGCCCATAATAAATGGATGGTAAATATTGTTACTGCATGGGAAGAAAAGGCAGTGTTAAAAGAACTTGCAGATATTCTTATGGAAAAGTATTCCAATATTGTATCTATTGTAAATAATGTTACTTCCAAAAGAGCAGGGATAGCTGTCGGAGAGTATGAACTTGTTATTGCCGGAGATTCTTTTATTAAAGATATGCTTGGAAAATATGAGTTTAAGATTTCCGCCAACTCATTTTTTCAAACAAATACAGCCGGTGCCGAAAAGCTATATTCCACGGTAAAAGAGTATGCAGCCCTGACTGGAAACGAAACTGTTCTTGATCTTTACAGCGGAACGGGAACAATCCCCATCTGGCTTTCTGAATATGCAAAAGAGATTACAGGTATCGAGATAGTTGAAAGTTCTATTGCAGATGCCAAAAAGAATGCTCTTCATAATGGTGTTAATAATTGTAATTTTTTGCTCGGTGATATTAAAGAAATTCTTCCACAACTTTATGGTAAATCTGAAGTTGTTCCCAATAGAATAAAATCTGATGTAATAAAACCTGATAGCGTAAAACCAAATACTGTAAAACCGGATGTTATAATTATCGACCCACCAAGAATGGGGATGCACAAGGATGTGGTAAAACAAGTTGCAAAACTTGCAGTACCAAAGATAGTGTATGTTTCCTGCAACCCTGCAACCCTTGCAAGGGATATTGAAATGCTAAAAAATGATTACAGGGTTATTGAAATTCAGCCGGTTGACATGTTTCCCCATACATACCATATAGAAGCTGTGGCAAAACTTGAAAAAATTTAATTATACCGATTATTTTAACAATCAAGGGTGGATACTAAAAAATCAATTTCAATCAATTTAAACAAACATATTCATATTAGGTCTTGCAAGTACTGCAAGTTGTTTGGAAAAAATTTCACGGATTTTATCTCTTGTTTCTTCCATGGAATTAGCTTTGCAAAGTTGTATATATATTGAATGGCCAAAGCTAAAGTTTGCTGTAAAATATACGGCAAATTTTTTAAAAAGTTTTAAGGCATTAATAGGGTCATAATGTTTTTCAAGAAGAGTTGTTATTTTTAGTGCACACTTTAAATAGATATCAATGCTTGGGATAAAACCATCTGCCAGTGCTGAAAAAATCCATGGTTTAGCAATGGCAATCCGTCCTAATGAGAATCCATCGCAGTTGGTCATGGAAAACATCTGTTTACAATCATTATCATCAAATAGATTACCGTTGCCAAAAACTGGAATGGTAACAGCTTTTTTTATTAATGTAATGTATTTCCATCTGGGAGTTTTCGAACGTCTGTCCGGTGCAACCCTTGGGTGGAAGACCAGAGCATCTGCCCCTGCATTTTCAAATCTTGTTGCAAGAAGAACAGCAGGTTCAGGATTATCGCTCCAACCTGTTCTGAATTTAATAAATATTGGTATTGAAACTGATTTTCTAATAGATTCTACAATTTTTACTGCAAGATCAGGGTCTTTTAAAAGAGCTGCCCCGCAGTTTTTTTTACAAATAGCTGCAACAGAACATCCAAAATTTAAATCGACTCCAAAAAACCCTTCATCTTCTACTCTTTTTGCTGCTTTTGCCATATTATCAGGTTCTGCCCCAAATAGTTGACAAACAAGTTTGTTAAGTTCTTTATCACGCCATTTAAAAACAGTGGAAATATGCCTGTTCTCATGGGGTACTGCTTTTGCACTGCACATACCTGTAAAAAGCAGACCGTAACCACCGTACTCTTCGACAAGTTCTCGAAATGCAATATGTCCAAGTCCGGCCATGGGTGCAAGAAAAAGCCGGTTTTCAATTTTACGATTTCCTATTATTAACGGGTTATTAATTATTTTTCTTAATTCCATGCTCATTTTTAATTATTGCTTAAGGGTGAGCCCTAAGATTATGGTATTTGTGGATTTCTAAATAAAAAAAGGCTTGCTGATAAAAACCAGCAAGCCTTTTTTTAATAGTTCCGCATATTATGGCGGGAGTGACGAGACTCGAACTCGCGACCTCCTGCGTGACAGGCAGGCATTCTAACCAACTGAACTACACCCCCGCAATATATAATACAACAAAACTAAATGGTGGGCGAAGCAGGGCTTGAACCTGCGACTTCAACCTTGTAAGGGTTGCACTCTCCCAACTGAGTTATTCGCCCAAATTGTATTCACCCAAAGCTTTTTCGCTCAAGGTGAGGCATACCTAACAGCATATTTTCTCACTGTCAACTAAAAAAAACAATTTATTTCATTTTTTTTCATTTTCTCTCTCTTTGCATTTTTTTACCGTATCTTTTCCCTTTGATTGTTACGTTATAACACCTTTTTTTTCACGGTTTTTTTCTTGTTATCTATGAAAAAAGAATCATCTTTGCCAAGTTTCAGTGCAAGAACAAGCACTTCATCAAGATGTTCTACGGGAAATATTTTTACCTGTTTTAGAATAGTTGCCTGAATATCCTTAAGGTCTTTTTCATTCTCTTTTGGAATTAAAATTCTTTCAATGCCACCACGATGTGCGGCAAGTATTTTTTCTTTTAATCCTCCTATTGGAAGAATTCTACCCCTGAGTGTAATTTCTCCTGTCATGGCAAGATCACGATAAACCGGTCTTTTTGTAAGTGCAGAAATAATTGCTGTGCACATTGCGACACCGGCAGAAGGACCATCTTTTGGGATAGCACCTTCTGGAACATGAATATGAATATCATATTTTTTATAAAAATCTTTTTCCAATTTATTTAGACTCTCTGATCTGGATCTTACATAACTTACAGCCGCTTTTGCAGATTCCTGCATAACATCGCCTAACTTTCCGGTTATGATAAGAGCACCCTTGCCCGGCATTATTACTGTTTCTATACAGAGAAGTTCACCACCGGTTTGAGTCCATGCAAGACCTGTAACAATTCCTATCTGATCTTCTAACTCTACCTGACCATGGCGGAATTTATGTTGTCCTAAATATTTTTGTATTGAATTTGTTGCTATTTTATATGATACTTCAACATCTTTTTCATCATCCTTTTTAGATCTGTTTTTTACAATATTTTTTGCAATTTTTCTACAAATCTTAGAAATTTCACGTTCAAGGTTTCTTACACCAGCTTCCCTCGTGTAGTGTTGGATAATATTAAGGACAGCATTTTTTGTAAAACTAATATCATCAAGTTTCAGTCCGTTCATTTCCGTCTGTTTAGGAATAAGAAATCTGATAGCTATTTGAAGTTTTTCATACTCTGTATAACCGGCAATTCGGATAATTTCCATTCTGTCCTGTAAGGGAAGCGGAATATCAGGTAGTGTATTTGCGGTGGTAATAAAAAGAATATCAGAAAGGTCATAATCTAATTCAAGATAATGATCATTAAAACTATTATTTTGTTCCGGATCAAGAACTTCAAGAAGAGCAGAGGATGGATCACCTCTAAAATCAGTACTCATTTTATCAAGTTCATCAAGGCAAAATACAGGATTATTTAATTCAGCTTTTTTTAGGCTTTGTATAATTTTACCGGGAAGAGCTCCGAGATATGTTCGTCTATGACCTCTTATTTCAGCTTCATCACGAACTCCGCCAAGGGATAATCTTATAAATTTTCTATTGGTTGCCCGTGCAACTGATTTTGCAATTGATGTTTTTCCAACACCTGGAGGACCCACAAGGCAAAGTATAGGTCCTTTAATTTTTTTTGCTAATATCTGCACTGCAAGGTACTCAACAATTCGTTCCTTTGTTTTTTCAAGACCATAATGATCTTTATTAAGAATTTCTTCAGCTTTATCAAGATCTTCTTGTATATCACTTTTATCAAACCATGGCAGGTCAAGTATCCAATCAATATAATTTCTAACAATAGTTGCCTCAGAGGAAATGGGTGGCATTAATTTCAGCCTTTTAAACTCTTTATCAACCTTTTTAGATGCCTCTTCAGACATCTTTTTAGCTTTAATTGTTTTTTCCAACTCTTCCATTTCATCAATAGCTTCTTCGGCTCCCATCTCTTTCTTGATAGCAGCCATCTGTTCATGAAGGTAGTAATTTCTCTGGGTCTTATTCATCTGTTTTTGTACACGATTCTGTATTTTTATCCCCACCTTTAAAATATCAATTTCTTGCAAAATAAGATTATTGAGAAGTGTCAGGCGTGCTTCTAATGGAGTTGTCTCCAATAAATTTTGTTTATCAAGAAGTTTAAATCCTAAAGCAGCAGAGAGTGTATCAGAAAGTACCGATGGATCGTTTATGCCAACAATTTTTTCAATAAAATCGTTTGCAATGGTTTTATTTTTAGATGCAAATTCTTTAAAATTTGCAACAATTGACCGTATATGAGCCTCACCCGAAGAACGTTCTATAGAATCGGGTGGATACTCTTCTAATTCAACACGCATAAAAGATTTATCATCAATAAAACGTTTAACACAAGCCCGAACCTTTCCTTCAACCAAAGCTTTTACTGTGCCATCGGGAAGGCGCAACAACTGCATTACAGTTGCAACTGTACCCACAGGGGAAAGATCCAGTTTGTTCTGATCGGCATCCGGTTTTTTCTGGGTTGTTAAAAATACAGTTTTATCTTTGTTCATTACATCAACAAGGGCATCTACGGACTGGGTACGCCCAACAAAAAGAGGTGCCACCATATTAGGGAAAATAACAATATCTTTTAAGGGAAGAATTGGTAATATTATTGTCTTCTTTTCTAAAGCATTTGATTGAAAAATTTTAGGTATATTTATCATAATGTATTCAGTCTCATTTGTTGTAACAGTCTATAAAATATCACATAAAAATTGCAAAGCAGTCAACACCCCAACTCTTAAAATAC